>CAXUCQ010000052.1:11743-11971 GCA_964249295.1 uncultured Armatimonadales bacterium
CTGCTGATGGGCGGCGTCACCATCCACGGCAAGGAGAACGTCCCCGCGTCCGGCCCGTTCCTGCTGGCGCCGAACCACCGGGCGAACGTGGACCCGCCGTACCTGGCGCTGGTCACGGACCGTCCGATGTTTTTCATGGGGAAACAGGAACTGTTCCGCGTCCCCGTCTTCGGGGCGATCATCCGCAGCGTCGGCTCGTTCCCGGTCAAGCGCGGCACGGCGGATCGG
>CAXUCQ010000053.1:0-11304 GCA_964249295.1 uncultured Armatimonadales bacterium
ACTCGTTCCGCCTGCTGCCGAGCCGCCTCTCGTCGGGCCGTGAGCTGTTCACCGCAACGGCGCTCGCCGATGGCCGCGTACTCTGTGTCGGCGGCTTCGACACCCATCATGGCCGGACACGCGCCTCCGCCGATCTGTACGACCCCGAAACAGAAACGTTCCGTCCGGCGGCGGCGCTCGCCCAGGACCGATTCGGCCACGCCGCCGTGCGCCTCGCCGATGGCCGCGTCCTGATCGTCGGCGGCACGCACTGGCGGGTCGGGACCCCCGGCGTCCCGCTCGCGTCCGCCGAGATCTACGACCCGGCGACGAATCGCTTCCACCGGACGGTGGGGGACATGGCCGCGCCCCGCGACCGGCCCACGGCGACCCTGCTCCCCGACGGCTCCGTGCTTGTGGCCGGCGGCCAGAACGGCCAGGACGGGACGACGCTGGCGGAACGCTTCGACCCCCACACGGAACGCTTCACGCCGCTGCCCTCGCCGCTCGCCCTGCCGCGTATGGCCCACAGCGACGCCACCCTGCCCGATGGCCGCGTCCTGCTCTCCGGCGGCTGGAGTCCGCCCCTGAAGGCCACCACGAACTCGACCGAACTGTACGACCCGCGCGCTCAGTCCTTCGCGCCCGGACCGCCGATGCCGCAGAGCGCGCACGACCTGGCCCTGGTCGCTTTCCCCGACGGCCTCATCCTCGCCGCCGGAGGCAAACAGGTCGAACACGGCCAAGAAACGTCACTGGCGACCGGGGCCGTCTGGCCCTCCCCCGCAGAAGCAACGGAAACCCCGTAACTCTCGCAGTGAGAGCGGCTTCGGCGCCTCCCTATAATACGGGTGTAGACAACTGAATAGCGGACGCACTGTGCAGAAACATCCTCCTCCGGGAGTTGGCCAGATACCTAGGACCGTCCGGCGGCATCGCCCCGGACGCCGCACGGACGCACAGAGTACGACACATCATCTTCAAGACCCGACGTAGCTTGCCGCCTCCCGTCGGGTCTTTCCACGTCTGAGCGAGTCGCGCCTGTGGTACAATAGGGCCATGAGCGAGTTCGAGGTTCATGCCCTGGCCAGCGGATCATCGGGAAACGCGACCCTGGTGCGCTCCGGCGGGACGGCCTTCCTGATCGACGCCGGCCTGCCCCTGCGCAAACTCACTGCCGCGCTGCAGGCGCACCGCCTGGCGCTCGGCGACCTGAGCGGCATCGTCGTCACCCACGAACACTCCGACCACATCCAGAGCGCCCACGCCCTCTCCAAGCGCCACGCGATCCCGCTGATCGCCAACGAGCGGACGTTGCGCGCCGTCTTCACGCGCCGCACCCAATCGCCGCACCACGTCCTCCCTGTCGGCGACCGATGGACCGTCGGCGATCTCGCCGTGGAGACCTTCCCCGTCCCCCATGACGCCGCCGACCCCGTCGGCGTCAACGTCCTCCACGCGCCCTCCGGCCAGAAGGTCAGCCACATCACCGACGCCGGCCACGTCACCGAAGCCATCCGCCAGGCCGTGCGCGGGGCGCACCTGCTGGTCTTGGAGGCCAACCACGACGTCCACCGCCTCAAAGCCGGCGACTACCCCGGCTACCTGAAGGCGCGCATCCTGGGCGAACAGGGGCATCTATCCAACGAGGCCGCCGTCGGCCTGCTCTGCGAACACGCCCTCCGCCACGGCCCGCACACCGTCTGGCTCGCCCACTTGTCCAAAGAAAACAACACGCCCAAACTCGCCCTCGGCTACGCCAAAGCCACCGTCGCCCTCGAGACCGGTTGCCCCGTCGTCTTCGACGTCGCCAAGCGCGACAAACCCTCCGCCTTCTGGACCCCCGGCCGTTCCCCCATTCAGCTCAGCCTCTTCTGAAAATCCATCGTTACGTGCCGAACAAAACCCGCGCCGCCTGTATCCAACACCATAGAAGGAAGCAGGTGGGAGGTATGTGTTGCTTGAAACAAAGGGCGTTGTCGTGATGCGTGGCGGCGGCGAAGCCGCGCAGCGCGCTCAGTTCGAGCGGGTCTGGCGGGAACACCGTCCGCGCCTGGCCCGGCTGACGGCTCGCCTTGCGGGCGACCCGGATCTGGCCGACGATCTGTTGCAGGAAGTCAGCCTGCGCGCTTTCGCGGGCTTCGTCGGCTACCGGCGCGAGTCCGGCGCGTACACCTGGCTGTACCGGATCGCCGTCAACGTCGTCCTGCGCTGGCGGGAGCGACGAAGGCACGAGACGATCCCGCTCGACGCCTCGGAGGCGTCCTCACTGGCCGCGCCCGGTGCGGGTCCAGAAACTCTCGCCCTCCAGTCCGCCCTCCGCCCCGCCGTCTGGGCGGCTCTCGACCGTCTCTCTGAAGAGCAGCGGGCCGCTCTGATTCTCCAACCCTACGAAGGCCTCAAGTACCGCGAGATCGCGCTTGTGTTGGATGTTCCAATCGGCACGGTCAAGTCGCGCCTCAACGCCGCCATGCAGCAACTCCGAGAGGAGCTCAAAGACTATGCGATGTGAAACAGTACGGGACGATTTCAAAGCGCTCCTTGATGGAGAACTCAATCCGTTCCAGGTCTGGAACGTTCGGCGTCATATTGACCGCTGCGCCTCGTGCGCCCAGGAGTGGCAAACCATGCAAAAACTAAACACGCTGTTGGCGTCCGCCGATATGTTCGCGCCGGACGCGCCGCTTTATCCCGAATGGGTCCTGCGTCGTCGTCCACAGTCCATGAAGTTGGCGTTCGGCGGCGCTCTCATGCTGCTGTTGGTCGCGGTGTTGCTCGTATTGCCGACGTGGAACCGCTCACCAACAAACATGGCCGTCGCCATTGCCGATGCCGTCTCCGAGGCCAACACCTGGCACCTGTCGGGCTGGAAACAGAGTGACGGCAAGCGCGTCCCGTGGGACATCTGGGGCCGCCGCCGGCCGTTCCTCTTCTATGAGAAAATCGGCGGTGACATCACTGTTGACGATGGGACAAAGCGCCTGCGCCTTTATCCGCCCAACCCGACTCTTGATCGCCCTGTAGGTCTGGTCATCCGCACGGCGTCGGAACGCGCCGATTTCGACGGCTATGGACCCTCCCCCACGAGCATGGTCAGCTTGTGGAACTGGGGCGTGGCGGGAGGCGGCGTTTTCGCGCCGAAGCCGTTCAAGCAGACTCCTGCCCGCGCCTTTTTCCGCCTGCAGTATCCCCTCGGCCTGAGCGACGGGGTCAACAGCAACTCGCTTTACACGATCAGCAAGCGAAGCTGGCTCCCGGTGCAGTATCGGCTTCATTACGATTCCGCCCGTTTCCAGCGGGACACGGAACTACTCGACGCCCATTACGATGTGCGATTGCCAAAGGAGGTGACTTCACCCGATATTCCGGTGACATATCAAGCCGCGGACTTCACCGGGGGCCGCACGCAAGCGCTCAGGCTGACGGCAGAACTCCGAGACATGGACAAAGCGGGGAATCTCCTCGTGAGTGTTCAGGGGCGCCTCGGGGCAGTGCCGATCACGCCGCAGTCCATTTTCACCTTGAGCGCCTCTTCGGTAGACGCACACATCTACAGACAGCAAGGCGCTCACGAGGATGAGTATCTGGCGATGGAAGTCCAAGGCTTTTCGTACACGTCTCCAGGCGGCGAGGTCTTGCAGTGGCTTGCCCGCCGAGAACCGTCATCAAAGATAAATGCCGTGGCGAGCCGCCTCCATCTGGGCGTTCATGCCTCGCTGAACGTGCAGGTCCCAGCGACAGACATCATTGGCTCACAAGGCCAGGCCATGCCCACAAGCAACAGCCTGCCGCTGTTTAGCAAAGATGTGACGTACAATCTGCCCTTGCCGCTTCTCCCGACGGTGGCCTCCGTTCCGCAGTCTCGAGCATGGCCGGTCCAGTGGACGAGGTCTTACCCGCTGGATTATTACGTTGACCAGGTCCGGGCGTCGCAGGCCTATCTGGATACCGGCTTCTATTATCAAGCCTGGAAGAGAGTCGCCCCCGATCTTGTCAAAGCCGGCCTCTTCAAGAAAACAGGGTTGGTCAATGCGGCGCTGATGACCCCCCAGATCGTCAAGCGAACCGACGCCTTGTATCAAGAGCACCGGAAGGTGTTTGATCAGGAGCAGCAAAAACAGCGCCGCCAGGCCGCGTACTGGGAAGCGCAGGTGGTGGATTCGATCCCGAACACGAACAAGCAACGGTTCTTCCGTCTCGCACAGACACAGACGCTCGCGAAGTATCAGCAGGATGCCGGAGAAGCGGCGCGGTCCAAACAGACCCTGCGGCGGCTCATCAAGGACTGCGATAAACTCCCTCAGCGGGGTGGTCTGCTGCGCCGCCAGTCAGAGTATATGCTGCAAACAGGACAATTCCTCACGGACGCCAATTACAAAGGCCCAACCTAAACCGGATACCGGGCAGGAGACCACCGTCAGGGCGCCGAACTAGCGCCCTGATGATACATCTTCGTTGTTTGCTGTCGCTTTTTTTCTGACTGCGTTTCTGAACGCACGTCCCCAGCGTCCGCAGGAGAATCCCTATCCATGACCATCTCGCCAACCAACCCGCTCCGCTGGGGCATCCTCGGACTCGGCAGCATTGCGAACCAGTTCGCAACGGGCCTGCAAAGCCTTGCCGACGCTAGACTCGTCGCCGTCGGCTCGCGCTCGCAGGAGAAGGCGGACCGATTCGGCGGCCAGTACGACGCCCCGCACCGCCATGCCACTTACGAAGCGCTGGCGAACGATCCCGACGTGGATGCCGTCTACATCGCCACGCCGCACCCCCTCCACGCCGAAGACGCGCTGCTCTGCCTGAACGCGGGCAAGGCCGTCCTGTGCGAAAAGCCGTTCACCCTCAACGCCGCCCAGGCCGAACAGGTCGTGGCGACCGCCCGCGCCAGAAACGTCTTCCTGATGGAAGCCATGTGGACCCGCTTCCTCCCGCTGATGCATCGCGTCCGCGAACTCGTCGCCTCGGGGGCCATCGGCGAGATCAGGATGCTCCAGGCCGACTTCGGATTCCGGGCCGACATCGACCCCGAAAGCCGCCTGTTCAGCCCCGCGCTCGGCGGCGGCGGCCTGCTCGACGTCGGCGTGTACCCGATCTCCCTGGCGTCCATGCTTCTCGGCACGCCAAACCAGGTGACGGGACTGGCACACATCGGCGAAACGGGCGTGGACGAACAGGCCGGCCTGATACTCGCCTGCGACGCCGGACGGCTCGCCGTCCTGGCCTGCGGCGTCCGCACCGCCACCCCGCACGAAGCGACCATTCTCGGCACGCAAGGTCGCATCAGAATCCACTCCCCGTGGTGGAAGCCGACGGTCATGACGATTACAATGAAAGACAAAACGGAAGAAGTGACGCTGCCCATCGAGAGCAACGGCTACCAATACGAGGCCCAGGAAGTCGCCCGCTGCTTGGCAGCCGGCAAGACGGAAAGCGACATCCTGCCGCTCGACGAGACCCTGCAGATCATGCGGACGCTGGACACTCTGCGCGGTCAATGGGGCCTGAAATATCCCATGGAATAGGATTGTTACATCAGGGCGAGGGGAGCTCGCCCCCACAAACCCCTATCAGGGATCGCCGTAGGGGCGGGGTTTCCCCGCCCTGGTGCAAGAAGCCTAATGAAGGATGAGCCGCTAGAACGGGCTTTCGCGCTGGGGCAGGGGATCGACGGTCCACGCCATGCGGTCGCACAGCCGCAGGGTCAGTTCCAGCTTGACGCGCTGCGAGGCGGGGTCGCGCCACAAGTTGTGCGTCTCGCAAGCGTCGTGGCGGAGGTCGTACAGCTCCCCATCCTCCGTGCCGTGGAAAATGGTCAGCTTGTGTCGGTCCGTCCGCAGCATGGTCGCATAGGCGCTGTGGGCGCCCGGCTCCGGGTACGTCGTGCCGTAGTGCTCGCAATAAACGTCGTCGCGGTGCCGGTCGGCCCCGGCCCCGCCTGTCAGCAGCGGCCACAGCGAGCGGCCCTGCATCCCTGCGTAGCGCTGTAGACCGGCGGCTTCCAGCAGCGTCGGCGCCAGATCCACGAATTCGACCAACGCCTTCCACCGCCCAGCCTGGACGGCGCCCGGCTGTGAAACGATCAGCGGCATCCGCACCGCCGGTTCATAGAAATGCGGGCCTTTCAGATAGATGCCGTGGTCGCCCAGCATCTCTCCGTGGTCGCTCATAAAAACAACGAGGGTGTTCTCGCGCTGTCCCGTGCGCTCCAGTGCGTCCAGCATCCGGCCCACCTGCGCGTCAATCAAATCACACATCGCCCAGTACGCCGCCCGGATCAGACGGTGGTCCTGCGGCGTCATCCGGTCGAACGCATAGAAATCCCGCTGACCCCCATAAGCGCCCCCATGGTCGATGCGCTGGAAGACCGGCTTGTCGTCGAGTTCGCCCGGTACATAGTTGGGCAGGGGTATCTCATCCAAGCGATCCGAATAACGCTGGAGATACTCCATCGGCGGGTCGAACGGGTGGTGCGGATCGTAGATGTTGACCGAGAACAGCCACGGCTGGGACCCGTCCGCCCGCGCCTCCATGAACTCGATGGCTCGGTCCGCGCACCAGGTCGTCTGATGATACGGGGCCGCCATGCTCGTCTGCACATGGGCCGATCCGCGGAACGGCGTGCGCGTGTAGCTGAGGCCCTGAGACGCCAGCCACTGGTTGTAGTCCGCCGTCGCCCAGTCCCGGTCCGGGTGGTGGGACCAGTGGAACGTTGTGTAGCCGTCATCGATGCGCCGCTCCCGGACCGACGCCACGTTCGGGTGCGCCGCCGACAGATGCAGCTTCCCGGCCAGCCCGCACTCGTAGCCGCCGTCCGCCAGCAGCTTCGTCACCAGAACTTCGTCCGGCGGCAAGGACTGCCCGTTCTGCCGGTTGCGCGTCGTGCGCGGATACCGCCCGGTCAGAAAGCTGGACCGCGACGGCGTACACAGCGGGTTCTGGCAGAACGCCCGCTCGAACAGCGCGCCCCTCGCCGCCAGTCGGTCGATGTTCGGCGTCTGAGTCCAGGTGTTCCCATAACAGCCCAGCGTGTCGGCCCGCTGTTGGTCGGTGCAGATCCACAAAATGTTCGGACGGTCCATACGATCGTATTTACCCAATACGGCGGCGCGTCAGATGCCGTCCCCGATCCACAGGAACGGTTCCGCCTCCTGCTCCGGCCCCGACGTCTGCAGCCAGTGTGAAACGTCGCGCCCGATCAGGTCCTGAAGCCGCAGGGCGTCCTCGCGGAAGAAGTTACGCAGCTCGGCCCGCACCTCCGGCAGCAGGACGGGCTTCTTGCCCGGCGGCAGGCGCGTGACGTTGTGCCGCTCCGTCATGTCCGGCACGAACGACGGGTCCACGCCCAGAAAATCGAACATCTCGCGCACCATCGCTTCCGGGTCCGTGCGCAGGTCTTTGTAAAGAAACACCTTGATCTGCTCGGCGGGGAAGGCGTCATAATAACGCCTGAGTTGCTCGTGATACAGTCCCAGACTCTTGTAGTGCCAGATGTGTTCCCAATGCGCCGCGATCCGCTCCAGCTCGGCGGCCAGCCCCTGGCGGAAGTCGCTGAACGGCTCCCGGTCGTCGCGGACCAGGTGCAAAAACGCCGAAAACGCCCGGTCCACAGGGTTGCGCAGAATGGCGATCAATTTGGCATCGGGGACGTAGTGCCGAATGCGCTCGACGGCGCGGGGGCTGTACAGGTACAGCGGGGACGCCTCCCCGATGGCCGTCCTGCCCCCCGACCACCGGTACTGCTCCTTGTAATCTTCCAAGCGCGTGATCGACAGACGGTTGACATACTCCTCGTCGCCCGGCCCCCGGAAGTCCAGCGGCTGCCCTTCCAGGGCGAAGAAGTTGGTCTCTTTCAGTGGCGTGACGTGAATCTGCGGGTGCTGCATCAGGTAGTAATACAGCGCCGTCGTCCCCGCCTTGGCAGCGCCTAAGATAATAAAGTTCGGCAGAGACATCGCGCCCGCTTCCCGTCTGGAGTGGAACCACTAGTAATGTCGTGGTAAATATAGCTAAATAAGATTATACTGACGCGCCCACATCTTGTCAACACCCCGCAGGGTTATTCCGTCTCCAGTGACGAGGTAGGAAAAGGGCGCAAGCCTTAAGCCCTATCAATCTACGCCTCCGGGTAGGGGCGCAAAGCTTGCGCCCTTCTGGAGAACTGAGCGGCCCTGTAACACCCCCGCCCGCGTGAAGGGAAATCCGCCCCGCTTGGTGAACAGGGACGAACATCGGACGAACATCGGACGAACATCCCATCCCCATCCACCGGAGGGTTTCAGCAACGTGGCAGACGCACAGCAGACTTTCCCGCCGCCGCCCGGTTTCGCGGCGCAGGCCAACATCAACGATCCCAGTGTTTACGACCAGGCCGCCGCCGACCCGCAGTCCTGGTGGGCCGCCCGCGCCCAGGAACTTCTGCACTGGCACCAGCCCTGGCACAACGTCTGCGAGTGGGACCCGCCCCACGCCCAGTGGTTCGTCGGCGGCCGGATCAACGCCGCCGACAACTGCCTCGACCGGCACCTGGACGGCCCGCGCCGCAACAAGGCCGCCCTCATCTTCGAGGGCGAGCCGGGCGACACCCGCGTGCTGACCTATTGGGACCTGCACCGCGAGGTCTGCAAGCTCGCCAACGTCCTCACGGAGCAGGGCGTCCGAAAAGGCGACCGCGTCACCATCTACCTGCCCATGATCCCCGAGGCCGCCATTGCCATGCTCGCCTGCGCCCGCATCGGCGCGCCCCACTCCGTTGTCTTCGGCGGCTTCAGCGCCGACTCATTGCGCGAGCGCATCGCGGACAGCCAGAGTAAACTGCTCATCACCGCCGATGGCGGCTATCGGCGCGGCAACGTCGTCCGCCTCAAAGACGCCGCCGACGCCGCCATCGCGGGCGAGACCACCATCGAGAAGATGATCGTCTTCAACCGCACCGACGATCCCAAGACCGTGCCGATGAAGCAGGGCCGCGACTTCTGGTGGCATCGGCTCATGGACGACGCCTCGGCCAAGCACGAGGCCGTCCCCCACGACGCCGAAGACCCGCTCTACATCCTCTACACGTCCGGCTCCACCGGCAAGCCCAAAGGCATCCTGCACACCACGGGCGGCTACCTGACCGGCGTCACGACCACGTCCAAATACATCTTCGACCTCAAAGACGACGACGTCTACTGGTGTACCGCCGACGTCGGCTGGGTCACGGGCCACTCCTACGTCGTCTACGGCCCGCTGTCCAACGGCGCGACCGTCTTCATGTACGAAGGCGCCCCCGACTGGCCCCAGCGCGACCGCTTCTGGTCCCTGATCGAAAAGTACGGCGTCACGATCCTGTACACCGCCCCGACCGCCATCCGCGCGTTCATGAAGTGGGGAACCGAGTGGCCCCAGAAGCACGACCTGGGCAGCCTGCGTCTTCTCGGCTCCGTCGGCGAACCGATCAACCCTGAAGCGTGGCTGTGGTACCACGAACACATCGGCGGCGGGCGCTGCCCGGTCGTCGATACCTGGTGGCAGACCGAGACCGGCGCCATCATGGTCACGCCCCTGCCCGGCCTCTCCACCACCAAGCCCGCGTCCGCGAGCCGCCCGTTCCCCGGCATCTCCGCCCTCGTCGTCAACGAAGAGGGCGACCCCATCCCCCCCGGCACGGACGGCGTCGGCCTGCTGGTGCTCACCCAGCCCTGGCCCTCCATGCTGCGCGGCATCTGGGGCGACCCGCAGCGCTTCCGAGACGTGTACTGGAGCAAGTTCGCCGCCCAAGGCTACTACTTCGCGGGCGACGGCGCGCGCCGCGACGACGAAGGCGACTACTGGCTCCTGGGCCGCGTCGACGACGTCATGCTCGTGGCCGGCCACAACATCAGCACCATGGAGGTTGAATCGGCTCTGGTCGATCACCCCACCGTCGCCGAGGCCGCCGTGATCGGGCGCACCCACGAGATCAAGGGCCAGGCCGTCGCCGCCTTCGTCACCGTCAAGGAAGGCACGCCCACCACCAGTGAACTGGCCGGCCAGCTCAAAGATCACGTCGCGAAAAAACTCGGCGTTATCTGCCGCCCCGACGACATCCTGTTCACCGCCGAGCTTCCCAAGACCCGAAGCGGCAAGATCATGCGCCGCCTCCTGCGCGACATCGCCGAAGGCCGCGCCCTCGGCGACACCACGACCCTGGCCGACCCCACCGTCGTCGCCGGACTCAAAGAAAAGTACGCCGACGAGGGGTAAACTCTTCCCAAGGAGCTTTGCGATGACACACCCTGCCTTGAGCGACGCCGAGATCGACCGTCGCGGACCGCAACTCTACCAAGACAACCTGCGCGCCCAGGTCGAGACGCCGGCCAACATCGGCAAACAGATCGTTATCAACGTCGAAACCGGTGCGTATGAGATCGACGACGACGGCCTGGTCGCCTCCCGTCGCCTGCTCGCCCGCGACCCCGACGCACCAAAAAATGCTCACAGGATCGCCAACAACACCCTCTACACGCTCACAGGCAACCAGGACCCGACAACATAATCACCCATCTCCGCCAAGTCGCGGGCCACCAAGCCCTGCTCCCCGTGCGCGTGCTGCCGCCGGGACAGCCGGGTTTGGATATCGAGTTTGTCGTAGACACCGGCTTTGTCGGTTTCCTGACGCTGCCGCCGTCGCGGCCCTGCGTCTGCCGCTCCTGCGGCGGATGCCCGCCAACCTCGCGGACGACAGCACCATCAACCTGAGCGTGTACGCGCCTTCGATCTTCTGGGACCAGCGCGAGCGGGAGGTGGAAGTCTTGGCGACAGGACGCCGCCCCCTGCTCGGCACTCTGCTGCTCGCCGGAATGGACCAGCGGGCGCAGTGGGCCGACGGCGGCCTCGTGCGCGTCGAACCCTTGTAAACGCCTGTCACCGACCGCCACGCCATGACCCCTTTCCCGCCCGGCGAGAACACGACAAGGAGACACACTTGCAACGCCGCACACTCGCCCTCGTCGCCCTCGCCGCGATGCTTTTTGCGCCAAACCCCGCCCATTCGCAGACGCCGGGCGCGTTCGACGTACACGCCTACGGCGCGAAGGGCGACGGCAGGACGCTGGACACGCCCGCGCTGAACGCCGCCATCGCGGCGGCCTCAGCGGCGGGCGGCGGGCCCGTCCCCGTGCCCGCCGGCACGCCCGACTGGACCAGCGGCCCCAAGCTGGCGAACTTCGACCGCGTCGAGTGGCAGGTGATCCCCGACCCGGCGACCGCGGCGGCGGCGTTGCAGGCGGGCGAGGTGGATTGGTGGGAGAACCCGCTGCCCGATCTGCTGCCCATGCTGCGCCATACCCAGGGTATCAGCGTGGC
>CAXUCQ010000053.1:11314-11970 GCA_964249295.1 uncultured Armatimonadales bacterium
GGGCGGCGGGACCGTCCACGTCCCCGCCGGCACCTATCTCTGCGCCTCCATCCACCTGCAGAGCAGCGTCACCCTGTATCTGGATCAGGGCGCGACCATCCTGGCCGCCGACCCCGGCCAGGGCAGGTTCGATGCGCCCGAACCGAACCCCTTCGACAAGTACCAGGACTTCGGACACAGCCACTGGCACAACAGCCTTCTGTGGGGCGAAAGTCTGCACGACGTGAGCATCCTCGGCCCCGGACGGCTCGACGGCAAGGGGCTGAGCCGGGGGTTCGGCGACACGGCCCTCGCGCCCGGCGTCGGCAACAAGACCATCAGCCTCAAGAACTGCCGCAACGTCACCCTGCGCGACTTCTCCATCCTGCAGGGCGGCCACTTCGGGATATTAGCCACCGGGGTCGACAACCTCACCATCGACAACCTCAAGATCGACACCAACCGCGACGGCATGGACATCGACTGCTGCCGCAACGTCCGCGTGTCGGACTGCAGCGTCAACTCGCCCTGGGACGACGCCATCTGCCCCAAAAGCTCGTATGCGCTGGGCTACGCCCGCGCCACCGAAGACCTGACCATCACGGGCTGCTACGTGACGGCGGCCTACGAGCTCGGCTCGCTGCTGGACGGCACCTGGAAACTTCTGGGGCCGGAGG
>CAXUCQ010000054.1:0-11918 GCA_964249295.1 uncultured Armatimonadales bacterium
GGGCGGCGGTTGAGGGACCATGTCGAGCAAGCCTGAGTGCCTCCTGTTCGCCGGCCCCACGCTGTACCGGGCGGGCGGCTCACGGCTCGCCGTCCCCGCCGGTGTCCGCGTCCTGCCGCCCGTGCAGCGCGGGGACATCCCCCGCCTTCTCCAGACGGAGCCGCCCGGTGTCCTGGTCATCGCCGACGGCCTGTTCCATCAAGTCCTTGCCGTCGGCCACGTCGAGCTGCGCGACGCGCTGGCGGCGGGCTGGCAGGTCTGGGGCTTGTCGTCGATGGGAGCCATCCGCGCTTTTGAGATGCGACTTTTGGGAATGCGCGGCTATGGGCGGGTCTACGACCGGTTCCTGCGCGAGCCTGACTTCCAGGACGACGAGGTGGCTCTGCTCCACGCGCCCGAACCGCCCTACACGGCGTTCACGGAACCCCTCGTCCACCTGCGCGTCGCGCTGGACCATTTCCGCGAGGCGGGGCTGCTCCCCCTAGCGGACAGTGACGCGGTTGCCGCCGACTTCAAGGCGCTTTGGTATGGGGAACGCTCGTTGAGCGTCTTCCAGGCGCGGGTTCTGGCCCGAGCCGCGCCCTGCCACCAGGACCGCGTCCGGGAGGAACTCGGCGACTTTGATCGGTTCCGCATCAAGACGCACGACCTGGCGGAGTTTCTCCGACGACACGGTTGGGAGGGTTGAGAGGCCCGGTTTGAAACGCGGGTCTAGCGTCACGAAACCCAGATCGGCGGCCTGGGCGGGACATACGTAGCTGCCGAAGAACAAGGTCTTGTGGCGTCGGCGGCAGCGCGTGTCGGGCCGCTGCCGCATCCACACCCCATGATGGCCGACCCTGATTGTCGGGCTTGACAACCCTACGGCACTAATGGGAACTGACCAAAGTAATGGGTCGTTTCAGTGACCTCGTCTCCCTTGAAGTATCGCATCTTCGGATCCGCCCCATCGAGGGTAGCGCGGGCAGCAGCGTAGCCGCGTGGGTTGCCATCCGAGGCGCTACCGGAGACTACCCTCCCGTTGACCCATACCCCGACGGTCGCCCCCGGCTCGGCGCCTGCCACCGAAGCGGAGACGAAAAGCTGAGCGCCCCTCTTGGGATGCAAGTAGATCTTCCAGGGGAACTGGACCCAACCCAAGTGTACGGTCATGCCCTGGGCGTCCATGTAAGACACATCCGCCGAGCGTGCATCGCCGGTGACATAGTACATTACCGTGTCGCGATGATGGGCCGCTCGCTTAACCGCTGCCTTCGTGAGCCGTCTCAGCGAGGAAGCGCCCACAGGGCCGGGCCAGAGCGCCACCGCACACAGGCTTGCGGCAACAATCAGCAGCGCCTTTTTGGCTTCACCGCTTGAGTTCATTGGCAACCTGCCCATCCGTTGACGACGTGCCGCGCCGGAATGATTCCCGCCCAAGAGCCGGTGACTGACAGCGGCCCAACTTGTAACTGTATCGCTCGTGTACGGAGGTGTTCAGTGACATAATCTAGCCACGCTGTTGCGGCTTGCCCGCTTATGAGTCGGAACGGCAGGGCATCTGATTGATCGCTCTCTGTCCATCCCCCAAACTCGACGAGTTCTTAGACATCACCTCCGGTGGCTTCCTTCAAGAAGGACAGGCCGAAAAGATAACAGGAAGTAACACCAGGCCATTTGCGGAGGCTTGCGGGGCGGCGTTGAAAATGCCGCTTGTTACGGGTAATATGGACTCGCGCGGGACACACTGCGTGTTTTGAGCGGCGTCCGTTGGACTTTCGCCCGTTCCGCCGTGTTCCCCTCCCCTGTCTGTCAGAAAGGTCCCTGTCATGGACGCTCTTTCTCCCGGTTCCCTTGCTCCTGATTTTGTTTTGCCGGCTGCGCCCGGTCGTGGTCCCGCGCGGCTGTCCGAGCTGCGCGGCCAGCCGGTGGT
Organism: uncultured Armatimonadales bacterium; assembly: GCA_964249295.1. Taxonomy (GTDB): domain Bacteria; phylum Armatimonadota; class Armatimonadia; order Armatimonadales; family Capsulimonadaceae; genus CAZZVX01. The sequence goes on from CAXUCQ010000054.1 coordinate 1,913, forward strand.
GCCGGCGTTCTCGCCGCCGGGCTGGGACCCGGCGAGGGCGGAGGGATGGGCGCAGATCAACCGCGTGCTGTCCCTGTCCGGCTTTCCCGGCGAGCTGCTGGGCGTTTCCCCGGACGGCGCTTGGTGCCGGGCGGCCCTCCCCGACGGGCCGGTGCAGTTCCCGCTCCTCGATGCCGGGACGGACGGCGGGGTCGCCCGTGACTATGGGGTGGCGGGCCGACAGGCGCTGTTCATGGTGGACGAGGCGGGCGTCATCCGCTGGCGGTACGTGGCCGCGCCGGGCGCCGGGCCGCGCGCCGAAGACCTGATGGCGGGCCTTCAGTCGCTGGGCAGACTCGAGCCGAAGGCGGGCGGGCTGACGCGGCGCGAGTTCATGGCCGCCGCCATGGGCGTCGTGTTCGCGCTGTCGCTGCCCTCCGCCCCGGCCCGTGCCGGGGACGCTTCAGGCGCCGCGCTGGACCCCGGCGTGTTCCGACCGCCGCTGACCTCCGGCACGGTCCCGGTCACGTTAAACATAAACGGCACGGACCACGCGCTGCAGATCGAGCCGCGCGTGACGCTGCTGGACGCGACGCGCGAGCGGGTCGGATTGACGGGTTCCAAAAAGGGCTGCGACCACGGGCAGTGCGGGTCCTGTACGATGCACATCGATGGGCGGCGCATCCTGTCGTGCCTGACGTTGGCCGTGACCTGCCAGGGCCGAAAGATCACGACCATCGAGGGTCTCGCCCACGGCGAGACCCTGCACCCGATGCAGGCGGCGTTCATCCGGCACGACGGCTTCCAGTGCGGCTTTTGCACGTCCGGCCAGATCATGAGCGCGGCGGCGCTGCTGGCGGAACCCGTGGGGCCGGACGACGCCGACGTGCGCGAGAACATGAGCGGCAACCTGTGCCGCTGCGGCGCGTACCCCAACATCGTGGCCGCCATCCAGGACGTGCGGAAAGGCGGAAACAATGCACCCGTTTGACTACTCCCAGGCCGCCGACGAACAGGCGGCGACTGCCAGCGGCGCGGCCACCGGCGGCGCGCAGGGCGCCCTCCAGAACCCGGCCCGCTTTCTGGCGGGCGGCACGACTCTGATCGACCTCGCCAAGCTCGACGTCGAAACGCCCTCGCGCCTGGTCGATGTTTCGCGGCTGCCGCTGACGAAGATCGAGCCGACGCCGGACGGCGGCCTGCGGATCGGCGCCCTGGTCTCCAATGCGGACCTGGCGCACGACCCAACGGTCGTTAAGAACTACCCAATGCTGTCCGAGGCGCTGCTGAAGGGCGCATCGAATCAAATCCGCAACATGGCGACGACGGGCGGCAACATCCTGCAGCGGACACGCTGTTATTATTTCCGCGACACGGCCACGCCCTGCAACAAGCGCGTGCCGGGGTCCGGCTGTTCCGCCATCGGCGGCTTCAACCGGATCCTGGCCGTCCTCGGCACCAGCGACAAGTGCATCGCCTCGCACCCGTCGGACATGTGCGTGCCGATGGCGGCGCTGGGGGCCACGATCCTTACGAACGGGCCGCAGGGGGCGCGGCGCATCGCCTTCACGGACTTTCACCTGACGCCCGGCGACCACCCGGAGCGCGAGAACGTGCTGCTGCCGGGGGAGATCATTACGGCCGTTGAACTGCCCGCCGTGCCGTTCGCGGCCCGCTCACACTATCTGAAAGTCCGGGACCGGACTTCGTATGCGTTCGCGCTGACCTCGGCGGCGGTCGCCCTGGACGTGAGCGGCGGCGCGGTCCGGGAAGCGCGCATCGCCCTGGGCGGCGTCGGCACCAAGCCGTGGCGGGCGTTTGACGCCGAAAAGACGCTGACGGGCAAACCGGCCACGACCGAAAACTTCCGCGCGGCGGCTGAGACGGCCCTGCAAGGCGCGAAAGGGTACGGCGACAACTCGTTCAAGATCGAACTGGCGAAACGCACCCTCGTGCGCTGCCTGGACACGGTCAGCCGCATGGCTTAGGGAATGAAACACATGGACAACACAGTCACACCCACAGTGCCGAATGAACAGCCTGGCAAGTCCGTCGGACAGCCGCTGGATCGGGTCGATGGCCGCCTCAAAGTCACCGGCGGGGCGCGCTACTCGGCGGATATGCCCGTCGCCGATGTCCTGTACGGCGTGCTGATCATGAGCACCGCCGCGCCGGGCCGGATCACCAGCATCGACGCGAGCGCGGCGGAGGCGCTGCCGGGCGTCGTCCGGGTCATCACGCCCGCCAACGCCCTGCGCCTGCCCAAGCAGCCCGACAGCCCCGGCGGGGCGTCGGCCCGGCCCCAGTCGCGCGTCCTCCAGATGCTCCAGGACACGGACGTCCTGTACCAGAACCAGCCCATCGGCGTCGCCGTCGCGGACACGTTCGAGCGCGCCACCCAGGCCGCGTCTCTGGTGCGGGTCCAGTACGAGACGCGCGCGCCGCGCGTCGAGTTGGACAAAGAAAAGAAGAACTCCTACAAGCCCGAAAAGGTGAACGGGGAGGAAACGGACACCCAGCGCGGCGACCCGAGGCTGGGCATGAGCCAGGCGGCGGCGAAGGTGAACCAGACGTTCCTCACGCCCATCGAGAACCACAACCCGATGGAGCCGCACGCGACGCTGGCGGTCTGGGAGGGCGACAAGCTGACCGTCTACGACGCCAGCCAGGGCATCTTCGGCCACCGCAAGGTGCTGTCGCAGACGTTCGGCGTCCCTATCGAGAACGTCCGCGTGGTGTCCTACTTCCTCGGCGGCGGCTTCGGCTGCAAAGGCTCCGCGTGGTCCCACGTCGTCATCGCCGCGCTGGCCGCGAGGCAGGTGGGCCGGCCCGTCAAACTGGTGCTGGAGCGGCGGCATATGTTCGGCCCCGTCGGCTACCGGCCCCGCACCGAGCAGCGCCTGCAGCTCGGCGCGGCGCGCGACGGCGCGCTGACCAACGTCGGCCATGATGTCCAGACGCAGACCTCCACGTTCGACGAGTTCATCGAGCCGTCGGCGCTGGCGACGCGCCTGCTGTACGACACGCCCAATTCCGAAACGTCCCACCGCCTGGCCCGGCTGGACCTGGGGACGCCGACCTATATGCGCGCGCCGGGCGAGTCGTCCGGCACGTTCGCCATCGAGTCGGCCATGGACGAACTCGCTTATGCGCTGGACATGGATCCCGTCACGCTGCGCTTGAAGAACTACGCCGAGAAGGACCCGGACAGCGGCAAGCCCTGGTCGTCCAAGTCCCTGCGGGCGTGCTACGGGACCGCCTCGGAGAAGTTCGGCTGGAGCAAACGGACCATGACGCCCGGCTCCATGAAGACCGCCGACGGCAAGCTGCTGGGCTGGGGCATGGCGACGGCGACCTACCCGACGCGCCGCAGCCCGTCGTCGGCCCTCGCCCGGCTGCTGCCCGACGGCACCGCGTATGTGCAGGCCGGTACGCAGGACCTGGGGACCGGCACCTACACCGTCATGACCCAGACCGCCGCCGACGCGCTGGGCCTGCCGCCCGAAAAAGTCCGTTTCGAGTTGGGCGACACGGATATGCCCGAAACCCCCGTGTCCGGCGGCTCGCAGACCGCCGCCAGCACGGGTTCCGCCGTGCGCGCCGCCGGGCTGGCCGCCAAGGCCCAGGCCATCGCCCTGGCCGTCGCCGACGCCGCCTCCCCGCTGTCCGGCCTGGCGGCATCCGCCGTGGACGCGCGGGACGGGCGCTTGTTCTCCCAGGCCGACCCGGCCAGGGGCGAGACGTATGCCGCCTTGATCGCCCGCCACGCGCTGCCGAACATCGAGGCCCGGACCAAGTCCGCGCCCGGCCCCGAAAAAGACCAGTACGCCATGCACTCGTTCGGCGCCGTCTTCGCCGAGGTGACAATCGACCCGGACCTGCGCCAGATCCGCGTTTCGCGCCTGGTCGGGGCTTACGGCGTCGGCAACATCCTCAACGCCAAGACCGCCCGCAGCCAGTTGATCGGCGGCCTCGTCTTCGGCGTCGGCATGGCCCTGCTCGAAGAGACCCTGGTCGACCCGCGCCTGGGGCGCGTGATGAACGCCGACCTGGCCGAGTACCACATCCCCGTCAACGCCGACATCCCCGACATCGACATCACGTTCGTGCCCGAAACCGATCCCTACGTCAACCCGCTGGGCGTCAAGGGCATCGGCGAGATCGGCATCACCGGCGTCGTCGCCGCCATCGCCAACGCCGTGTACCACGCCACCGGCAGGCGCGTGCGCGATCTGCCGATCACGCTGGACAAGTTGATGTAGGCGGCACGACGGCGGGTGAGGCGTCGCTGTGGCTTGGAAGGCCCTACGAGGCCGTTCCGCCCCGCAGGTTCCGGCGGTACACACTCGGCGTCTGGAGGAAGCGCTTCCGGAACGCCGCCGTGAAGTGCGCCGCGCTCTGGTATCCGCACGCGAGGGCGATCTCCAGGACGCTCAGGTCCGTTTCGTCGAGCAGGGCGCCGGCGGCGTCCATTCTGACCCTGATGAGGTAGTGGTGAGGGGTGACGCCGACCTTGTCCTTGAACAGACGCCCGAAGTGGAAGCGGCTGATGCAGGCCTCCCGCGCAAGCTGTTCCAGGGAGATGGGTTCCGTGTAGTGGGCGTTCATGTATTCCAGAACGCGCGCGAGCCGGAGATCCGTCAGCGTCCCAGGCCGTCTTCCGTCCTGGGCCGGGTCCGGCCACCCGCTCTGCATGGACAGGAGGTGCGTCGCCAGGAACTGAGCGGCGGACTGCGCGTACAGGTCCGGCGCCCCCGTCCCCATCGCGTCGGCCAGTGAGAGTGCCACCCGCGAGACGACGGGGTCGGTGAACACGAGCGCGTCGAGCGGCTGCTCCCGCGCGGGCGTGCCCACGCGCCGGTATTCATCCTGCGCGCCCCGGAAGAAGTGCTGGGGGATGTACAGGTGCAGGGACTCGACCGGGGCCGGACTCAGAGACCGCCAGCGCAGCCGGTTCACATGACCGCCCGCCGTCATGCCCACGCAGCCGGGATGGTAGACCGCCTTGCGCCAGCGTCCGCCGGAAAAACTCCCCACCTCGCGGCACCCCCCCGTCACGACGACGACGAGCTGATCGGGCGACGCCTGCGTCTCGAAAGACTCGGCGCTGCCGGGGGACTCGAACCTCTGCACCAGGAGTGACGTCCACCCAGCCGTCAGGCTGCACAAGAGTTTGCGCCTGGGCAGGGCGAACTCACAAGCCGCACTCGCCTCTGAGAATGTTCCTCCAGGTTCCTCTGACGCCGTCATGCAGGCCTCTTTCCATCGGACGCCCCGACCACGCGAGACATTGAACGCTGCGGCATCGCACGTTTTTGACAGATTATAGCACTTTCCGAATAGAGAAGGCCCGTGTCTCCCTGCTACAATTGTCGCGGAAGAAGCACGCTTCATGCGGCCTGCCTCCGGGCCGGCTTAGGAGGGGTTCAATTATGGCGGACGGCAATCAGTTCTGGGCGAACACTCCCGCAAGGACATCGCGCCGCGGGCAGTTCTGGGTCCCTGGCGAGCGCGTCGCTCAGGGCGGAAAAACGCTCCAGCGTGGGCCGATGTTCGTGGCCTGGGAAGCGCCGGAGCGCGTGACGCAGCCCCACCCCGTCGTGCTGGTACACGGCGGCGCTCTGCAGGGGACCGAATGGATGGACACGCCCGACGGGCGGCCCGGCTGGGCGCAGCGACTCGTCGAGGCCGGGTACGCGGTCCTCGTCGTGGACCGGCCTGGGCAGGGCCGCTCGCCTTATCAGGCCGATGCCATCGGCCCGGCGGGTCCGTCCTTCCCCTACGAAGAGGGACGCGAGGTCTTCTTCCCGGCGGCGGCAGCCGACGCCCACACGCAGTTCCCCTTCGACCCGGACGACGACGAGGCGCTCGACGAGTACATCGCCCCGTTCGGGCCGCTTCCGGCCGACCTCGCCGCGTCGCAGGAGATGGACGCGGACCGGCTCGCCCGCCTGCTCGACCGGATCGGCCCGGCGATCATCGTGACGCATTCGGCGTCCGGCTCCGACGGCTGGCTCGTCGCCGACCGCCGCCCCGGCCTCGTCGCGGCCATCGTCACCGTCGAGCCGATGGGGCCGGCGTTCGCGGATACGCCGAACATCGGCGCGCTGAGTTGGGGGCTGACCGCCGCGCCGATCACCTATGACCCGCCCCGCGCCACGCCCGACGAGGCCCATGCCGCCGATCCGCCCTCGCTGCACATCCCGACGCTGTCTGGAATCCCAGTCGCAGTGGTCAGCGGAGAAACCTCGGTCCAGTCCAAGTATTCCGCCGACATCGTGGACTTCCTCATCAACGCTGGCGCGGCCGCCGAGCTGCTGCACCTGCCCGACTACGGCGTGTTCGGCAACGGGCATGGCCTGATCTACGAGAAGAACTCCGATGAGGCGCTCCAGCCCGTCCTGCGGTGGCTGGAGGCGCACGCCGGCGGCCCCCAAAGTCTATGAAAGGTGGATGGCAGCAATGACCACGCTGTTTGTGACCTATCCCGGCGACGCCGGCACGCGCTTTGACCGCGACTATTACGTCGCCGTCCACCTGCCGCTCGTCAAGGAAGCATGGGGGCCATACGGCCTCGACACCATCGCCGCCTTCTTCCCGGCCGGCAGCGGCGGCGGCACGATCGCGGTCTGCGTCTGCGGGTTCCAGAGCGAGGCCGCGATGAAGGCCGCGCTCGGCTCTCCAGACAGCAGTCGAGTCATGGCGGATGTCGAGAAGCTCACCGACGCCAAGCCCGTGCAAAGCCGAGCGGCGGCGGTGTGACTTTTTCACAAACTCGGTTCCCCGATATGGATAAGGAGAATTCGCCCGTGAGACTCGAACCCATTTCCCCGTCGGAACTTTCTGCCGAGCAGCAGCCCCTGTTCGAGCAGATCAAGGCCCAGACGGACGCCCATATGTACGGCTTCGTCAAGGCCCGGAGCGACGGCGCGCTGCTCGGGCCTTTCAACCCGATGCTGCACTTCCCTCAGTTCGGCGGCGCCGTTTGGGGCGTCAATACGGCGCTGTCGGAGCATTCCACCCTGCCCAAGCCGGTGCATGAACTGGCCATCCTCGTCGCGGGCGCGCGGTTCAGTTCCCGCTACGAGATCTATGCCCATGAAGCGGTCGCGGAACAGGCCGGCCTGTCCAAGTCGAAGATCGCCAGCCTGGCGGCCGGGGGGCGTCCCGGCGACCTCACGGACGAAGAGGGCATCGCGTTCGACGCCGCATCCGCGCTCACGCGGGGGGCGCAGCTGCCGGAGTCCACGTATCGAGCGGTCCTGGCGGCCTTCGGGGAGCAGGGGACGGCCGAGTTGATCTACCTGGTCGGCTTTTACTGCCTGATCTCCGTTCTGCTCAACGGCTACGATGTCGGCGTCCCTGGGCGCGACGGGGCCGTTGGGTAGCTTTCCGCCCGTGAGGAAGAAGGCCATGACCGACTTCGAGTTGAATCGACGGGATTTCATCACGGGCCTGTTGGCCCTGGGAGGCGCCATGACCGTGCCTGAAATTGATGCCGGGGCGGGAGCGCCGGCCCCGAGCGGGGAGCCGAGGGTTGAGCCGCAGTCCGGGCCGCCTCGCAGCATGGAGGTCACGCTCACCGTCAACGGCGCGCAGCACCGGCTCCCGTCGCTCGACGCCAACACGACTCTGCTCGACTGTCTGCGGGACCACCTGCACCTGACGGGCAGCAAAAAAGGCTGCGGCCTCGGCCACTGCGGCGCCTGCACGGTGCTGGTGGACGGGCGGCGGGTGACTTCCTGCCTCGCGCTCGCGGTCATGCAGCAGGGGCGGCAAATCACCACGATCGAGGGCCTGGCCGACGGGGACGCGCTGCACCCGGTGCAGGCGGCCTTTGTGGAGCATGACGGCTTCCAGTGCGGCTACTGTACGCCGGGGCAGATCATGAGCGCCGTCGCCTGCATCCAGGAAGGACACGCCGGGTCCGACGCCGAGATCCGCGAGTGGATGAGCGGCAATCTCTGCCGCTGTGGCGCTTACACCAACATCGTCGCCGCCGTGCGCCAGGCGGCGGGGCGGAGGGTCGAGCGATGATCCCCTTCGCCTACACCCGGGCGGACAGCGTCCAAGCGGCGGCGGACAGCCGGGCGCGGCACCGCTCCGACCAGGCCGAAGAGCCGGGCGCGGACTTTTTCGCCGGCGGCACCGACATGATCCAGCTCATGCGGGAGCGCGTCCGCAACCCCGGCCAGATCGTGGACATCACCGCCCTGGCGGGGCTTTCCGGCATCGAGGCCGGGCCGGGCGGCGCGCGCCTGGGCGCTCTGGCGCGCATGAGCGACGCGGCGGCGCACGCGGGCGTGCGCGAACACTTCCCGGTGGTCGCCGAGGCCCTGCTCGCCAGCGCGTCCCCCCAGGTGCGCAACCTGGCCACCCTCGGCGGCAACCTCCTGCAGCGGACCCGATGCGGCTACTTCCGCGACGTCGTGACCCCCTGCAACAAACGGGACCCCGGCAGCGGCTGCCCGGCGCGGGACGGCCAAAACCGCCTGCTTGCGATTCTGGGGACCAGCGACCACTGCATCGCCGCCTACGCCGGCGACTTCGCCAACGCCCTGCTCGTGCTCGACGCCCAGATAAACGTCGCCGGGCCGAACGGGGAGCGCACCGTCCCTCTCGCCGAACTGCACCGGCTCCCCGGAGACACGCCGCACGTCGAAACGCAGCTCCAGCCGGGCGAACTGATCCTCGCCATCGAAATCCCGCCCAGCGCCGCCGCGCGCCGCTCGCACTATTTCAAGGTGCGGGACCGCGCGAGTTTCGAGTGGGCGGTCGCCTCGGTCGCGGCGGCGCTCGATCTCGGCGAGGACGGCACCGTGCTTGAGGCACGGGTCGCGGTCGGCGGGGTCGCCACCAAGCCGTGGCGCCTGCCGCGCGTCGAGCAGGCCCTGCACGGTCGGCGTTTGGACCACGCGCTCTGCCGGGAGGCTGCCGCGCTGGCTGCCGATGGCGCCGTGCCGCGCGGGCAGAACGCCTACAAAGTCAAGTTGATCCAGAACACGGTCGCCCGTGGGCTGGAAGAAACGGGAGGCTTGGCATGACTGCCGCAATCGGGACACCAGTCAGCCGGGTGGACGGCCCGGCGAAGGTCACGGGGCAATCACGCTACGCCGCCGAGTTCGCCCCCGAAGGCCTTGTCTATGCCGCGCTCGTCGAGAGCACGATCCCGGCGGGGCGCATCACCGAGATCGACGCGGCCGCCGCCGAGCGAGCGCCCGGCGTCGTTCTCGTGCTGACGCACCGGAATGCGCCCACACTGCCCTACGAGCCTCCCCAGGAGCGCCCGGCGGTGGAACCCGTCTCCGGCGACCAGCTCCGTGTACTTCAAGACGCGGAGGTGAAGTTCAGCGGCCAGCCCGTCGGACTGGTGGTGGCCGGAACCCAGGCACAGGCCGAGTACGCCGCTTCGCTCGTCCGCGTCACCTACGAGCGCGACCCGGAACCGCAGACCCGGTTCGACGCGGCACGGGGCCGTCCCACCTCGGAGGCCGCCGCGAAGAAGGGCCGAGGCCCCGAGACAAAGCAGGGCGACCCCGCCGGCGCGCTCGCCGCCGCCTCAGTGCGGGTCGATCAGGCTTACGTGCTGCCCCGCGAGCACCACAACGCCATGGAGCCGCACGCGACAGTGGCCTTCTGGCAGGGCGACCATCTCACGCTGTGGAGCAAGACGCAGTGGGTGGACAATGAGCGCGACGAGATCGCCCGCGTCTTCGGCATCCCGTCTGAAGCAGTGCGGGTCGTCAACCCGTATGTCGGCGGCGCGTTCGGCGCGGCCCTGCGGACCTGGCCCCATGTGACCCTGGCCGCCTTGGGGGCGCGTCAAGCGAACCGCCCCGTCCGGCTGGAGCTGACGCGGCGGCAGTTGTACCAGTCGGTCGGGTTCCGTCCGCACACCGAGCAGCGCGTCGCGCTGGGCGCGGGCCGGGACGGCCGGCTCACTGCGCTGGTCCAGGAGGCGGTGGGGCAGACCTCGACCTACGAGGAGTTCGCGGAGGCCACGCTGGACGTGCCGGCCTCGACCTAC
>CAXUCQ010000055.1:0-11772 GCA_964249295.1 uncultured Armatimonadales bacterium
GACCAGGTTGATGGTGCCGAACTGCCCCGCCGTGATCATCTGCGACACGGCCTTTTGCAAGGGGTGGTAGCGGTACATGAACGCTTCCGACAGGATGACCCCGTTCGCCTCCGCCGTTTCCACCATCTCGGCGGCCTGGGTCGCGTTCAGCGCCAGCGGCTGTTCGCAGAGCACGTGCTTGCCGTTGTTCATCGCCTCCACCGCCCAGCCCAGGTGCAGGTTGTTCGGCAGCGGGATATAGACCACTTCGACCGAGTCATCGGCGATCAGCGAGTCATAATCCCCGTAGGCGTGAACGTCCGGGCCGTAGCTCGCCGCGATCTCCTGCGCCGAACCCATCGTCCGCGACGCCACCGCCGCCAGGTCCGCGCTCCCGCTCCGCGCGATCGCCGGCAGCACGGCGCTCCCCGCGATCCGAGAGGTCGCCCCGATCACGCCCCACCGCACCTTGTCCATCTCCGCCATGTGTTTCCTCCCGACTCGCTCTCTATCCGCCTTCGGCACCTCTCCCTACAGGGCTGGGAAAAGGGCCAAGCGGCATCAATCCCTGCGGCTTCGCCCATCGCAAAGGAGCAGGTGCCGACCCGCAGGGCGCTGTATTTACTGGCCTCTCTCCCATTCCGATGGGGGATAAGTGCCGAAGACGGATAGGGGGCCCCCCACGCCGTCCTCCGCGCCCGTCTGCGCGTATTGTACCCGTATGTTCGTCCGCCCCATGCGTGTCTGCGCCCTTTTCGCCGCCCTGCTTCTCTCCGGCTGCCGCAGCAATCCCCCGTCTGCCCCGCCGCCGACGCTACCCAGCCCGCACGACATCGCCGCGGCCGCCAACAAGGCTTTTCTCGACCAGAAGAACTATGACCCCTGGGTGCTGACGAATACAGACGCCGGCAATGCCATTCCGGCCTATTACTCAGACGGTCATTTTGGGTCGCTGCTGGGGTCAAACGATGTTGTTGAACAGTTGTACCAAGCGGGCCAATACCAGAACGGGGTGATTACGTCGGTGACGCCCCATACCCAAGCCCAACCCGTCGCTGCAGGCCGCTATCGGCAGCAACTCGACCTGCGTACCGGGAGCCTCACGCTGAGGAACGCTCAGGGCCGGACCATCCAGCACCCGCCAGCCACCTCTCAGCAGGCGTGGCCCCACATTTGGCAAACGTCCGACGTCATCATCAACGGCGACCCGCAGGCGCAGCAGGTCACGCACGCCAATTTATTCTATCTGCTCAGTTCCACGTTCCCCGGCAGCACGTATTCCATCCCGCCGATGGGCTTATCTTCTACCGTCTACGGCGGACACATCTTCTGGGACGCCGACGTGTGGATGCTGCCCGCGCTCATCGTCCAGCACCCGGAGTATGCCAAGCCCATTGTCGATTACCGCTTCAAACTGCTGCCGCAGGCCAAACGGAACGCGCAGGCGCACGGCCTCCAAGGCGCGGAGTACCCGTGGGAGAGTGCGGACACCGGCCGGGAAGTCGCCCCGGCGGAGTTCGCCCGCGAGCGCCACATCACCGCCGATGTGGCCTTCGCCGCCTGGCAGTATTACCTGTGGACGGGCGACAAGAAGTATCTCAAATCCGAAGGATGGCCGCTGCTCCTGGCGACGGCACGCGACTGGACTTCGCGCGTCACCCAAGGCGCGGACGGCAAGTACCACATCAACAGCGTCCTGTCCCCGGACGAGACCGCCGGCCCCGTCGATGACGATGCCTACACCAACTCCGTGGTCCAGTACAATCTGCGTGCGGCGCAGGCGGCGGCGGGCGTTGTCGGCCAAACCGCCGACCCACAGTGGAAACGGATCGCCGACGGCCTGTTCCTCCCCGTCGATCACGCGCGCGGCATCATCGCCGAGAACGATCGCCCGCTGACGGACAGGTTCAGCGCCAAACAGGCCGATACCCTCCTGCTCCTGCACCCGCTCGGCGTCACGACCGATCTGGGAACGGCGGGCAAAATGCTGGACTTCTACACGGCTCACACGATCAAAAGCGGCCCGGCGATGACCAGCAGCATCGAGGCCGTGGTCGCCGCAAGGCTCGGGCGCGCGTCACAGTCGCTGGACCTGTTCCGCGACTCGTATCAGCCGTTCATGCGCGCGCCGTGGGACGCCTTCTCGGAGAAACGGTCCACGGACAACGTCTACTTCCTGACCGGCATGGCCGGATGTGTCCAGTCCGTGCTGTACGGCTTCGCTGGCCTGCAGGCCGTCTCGCCCTGGCAGCACGGGACGGGACAGGCGATCCTCAAGGACGGCGGCACGGCGCTCTTCTGCGACCCGCACCTGCCGCCGGGGTGGGGCGGGCTGACCATCAAAGGCGTCCGGTTCCACGGGCGGACGTTCGACCTGACCATCACGCCGGACAATCGGGTCACCGATCGCCCCGTCGCAACCGTGCCATGAGACAGAAACGACCGATACACCCGCCGCTCGATGAACTGCTGCAGAACCCGTTCGTGCGCCTGCGGCTGGCGCTTCTGCTCGGCGTATTGTTGCTCGTCGTGGGGACCGCCGGGTATATGCTGGTCGAGCACTACCGGCCTCTGGACGCACTCTACATGACGGTCATCACGCTGTCGACCGTCGGCTATGAGACGGTCCGACCATTGGACGACGCCGGCAAAGTGTTTTCGATCTTTCTAATCCTGGGCGGCATCGGGACGGCGGCCTGGGTCTTCACCACCGTCATCGAGGTCTTCGTCAGCGAACAGACGCTGAAGATGATAGGGAGGCGACGCATGGAACGTCGAGTCGACGCGCTGTCAGGACACTACATCGTCTGCGGCTACGGACGGATCGGCCAGCAGATCGCGCAGATGTACACCCAGGAGCGCGTCCCGTTCGTCGTGATCGAGCGGGAAGAAAGCCGCGTCACCATGCTGCGCGAGGCCAACATCGCCCACGTCGAGGGCGACGCCGCCGATGACGAGGCATTGAAACAGGCCGGAATCGCCCGCGCCCGCGCCCTGATCGCCGTCACGCCCACGGATGCGGTCAACACATTCATCGTCCTGTCCGCGCGCGGCCTGCGGCCCGACCTGTCGATCATCGCCCGCGCCGACAGCGTCCAGAACGAGGCGAAACTGTACCGGGCCGGGGCCACCAAGGTCGTCTCCCCGCACAACCTGGGCGGGCGCTGGATGGGCGTCACGGCCCTGAACCCCGCCGTCACGGAATTCATCGAGGCCATGACCGAGATGGATCACGCCAACTTCGTGCTGCACGAGTTCACCGTCGAGGGCGCATCCTCATTCGTCGGGCAGAGTTTCGGAGAGTCGGCGCTCAAACCCAAAACGGGCGCGCTGGTCGTCGCCATCCGGCAGGGCGCGAACCAGCACCGTTTCGTCCCCAACCCTGCCGACGACCTGCGACTCTCCGAGGGCGACATCCTCATCGCCATCGGCTCAGTCTCGCAACTCAATGCCCTGGCGAAGCTCGTGCGGCCCGCACAGCCGGAGACCGTCCTGCCGCACGGCCTCAGCCATGCGTGAGCAACTTGGTTGCGCAGAGGACACACCGAACAAAGAGGGCGCACCGCAATGCGCCCTCCTCTCTTTCCGCTGCTCTTTTTCCCGGCCCTCCCTGCGCGGCCGGCCCCGCCGCCCTAGCGCAACAGGACGGGCTTGTCGCTGATCCTCACGCGGTACATACTGTACGGCTTCACGCGCAGGTCGCGCCCGTTGTGGTAGTTCGCCATCCGCTGGAGCTGGTTCGCGTTCCAATAAAGGTAGCCGTTGGTGGCGACGCTCATCGTGTCCGGCCAGTCGTAGACATGAGGGCTGACGACCAGGGTCGTGTACGGCCCGCCGGGCGTCCAGATCTTGATCTGGTGATGCTCATAATCCGTGGCGTAGACGTGTCCCGCCGCGTCCGACTCCAGACCGTCGGAGGCGCCCTTGATGCCCTCATCTTTGATCGTGCCGATCACCTTGGCATCGGGACTGTTCGGGTCGGCCAAAGCGTCCACGCTGACAGAATACAAGTGGCGAGTCGCCAGGGCGCAGTAAAAAAGCCGCCTGCCGTCCGCGCTGATGGCAATGCCGTCCGAGCCGAGCTTCAGGTAGGAGGGCGGCCCGACCTTGGGGCGGTTCATCAGCGGCCTGCCCTCGACGACCGGCAGGAAGTGGAACTCCGCCCGCGCCGTGCGGTGGTACTCCAGCTTGTGCCAGCTCTTCCCCGTGCCGAGATCGGCCACGACGATGCCATTCGGCCCGTGTTCGCCGCTGTCCGTGATGAACGCCAGCCCCCCATGACCCCGGCGCAGGTCGAAACGGACGTCGTTGAGGTAGCTCGTCGCCGGCACGACGCTCCGGGGGAAGTAGATCACCTTGAAGACTTTGTTCGTCGTCAGATCGACGCCGACGAGTTTCGGCCCGCCGTACTGTGTCGGCCCGAACTGGATGCTGCCCGTGTCCAGAAGCCACAAACGGTCTTTGGGGTCGACGACGATGCTCTGCACGGAGATCAAGTGGTTGAACGGGTCGTGCCGGTCGATCTGGTTGTGCGCCAGATCGGGGTAGGGGACCGTCTTGCCGTTCCTAAGTTCCGCGACGGTGTACGGCACTTTGTCGCCCCACCGCGGGAAGTTGACGAACACACGGCCCTTATGCGACACGCTGACGCCCGTCGGCATCGGTCCGTAAAAATTGGCGACCAGTTCCGGCGCTTCGCCCGCAGTCGACGCGCTGCCCGTCATGTCCGACTGCGCCCATCCCGCCGTGGCGCAGAGGCCGACAAGGGCGGTGCAGAATGCGGACAGATGTTTTCGCATGGTGTTCTCCAGGATGGTGGGGTGATGAAAAAGGACGCGGCCGGCGCCCTTGTGGGTAAATGATCCAGGCCCCGCCGGAACCAACTAATGGCCGCCCGCGCTGGCGCCGAGGGCGCCTGTCGGGAGGCCGCCGTCGTCCGACGCCCCCGCGCCCGTCTCGCTGATCGTAGGTTTCGGCCCGAGATCCTCATTGGTGTCGCCCGGCGTCGGCGGCTGCGCGCCCTGGTTGCCGAGAAATCCGCCGCCCTGGAGGCCGCCTGCGTCGTCCATGCTGTCGTTGTCGCCGAGGGTGCCGGCGTTCTCCAGAACCCCCGCGTCCGGCACGGCCTTGCCGGTCGCCGGTATCTGCCCCGTCGCGCCGGGGTCGGTCGCCGTCGGGTTGCCGGGCGTGTCGCCGCCCGTAACGGGGTCGCCGCCGGTACGGGGGGCGCCCCCCCGGCGGCCCGCGCCCGGTGTGGGACGGGACGTCAGGTTCTCGGCGGCGGTGGTGCCGCCCGGCATGCTGCCGGCGCTGTCCGGGGAAAGTAGATTTTCTGCCATCGTCTCGCTCCTCGTGGTTGCCCTACGCCTTCTGCTGAGGCTTCAGGATAACCTTGGTATACCCATCCGCGCGCTTGTCGAAGTGCGTGTAGGCGTCCGGCGCGGCTTCCAGCGGCAGGTCGTGGCTGACGATGAACGACGGGTCGGCTTTGCCCGCCAGGATCAGGTCGCGCAGCAAGACGTTGTATCGCTTGACGGGCGCCTGGCCGGTCCCCACCGTCAGCCCCTTCTCCCACAGCAGGCCCCAGGGAATCTCATAAACGCCGTGCTTGGCAGGCTCGTCCACGCCGCCCTGGTCTTTGGGCGCGAAGGCCCCGATGACGCCGATCGCGCCGGTTGGATTGACCAGGTTGACCAGGTCGTCGATGATTTGGTTCGGGCGCTCGATGTCCGGGTTGCCCTCGTCGTGAGACTGGAAGCCGACGGCGTCGATCCCGCACAGGACGCCGGGCATCTTCTCGTCGCCGGGCCGGAAGGAATCCTGAAGCGTCTTGTTGTGCCTCCGCAGGTCGCGGATCTGCTCGACGGGGCTGCCGTCCGTGAAGTTGATCGGCGTCGCGCCGATGCCCTTGACCTTCGCCAGCCGCTCCGGCACGCTGTCGATGACATAGACCTCACTCGCACCCTTGATCTGGGAAGACAGCGCGGCTAGCATGCCGACCGGGCCGGCCCCGTAGATGGCGACCGTCGAACCGAGGCCGACTTTGGCGAGTTCGGTGGAGTGGTAAGCGGTCGGGAAGATGTCTGCCAGCAGGATGAACTTGTCCTCGAAGTCGTCAAAGGGCTGGCCCGGCACCTTCAGGCAGTTGAAGTCGGCATACGGGACGCGGATGTACTCGGCCTGCCCGCCCTGGTACGGCCCCAGGCCGGAGTAGCCGAAGCCCGCGCCGACCGCCTCGGGGTTGGCGACCAGGCAGGCGTTGGAGTAGGTCCGGCTGCAGTTGAAGCAGTCGCCGCAGCCGATGTTGAACGGCAGCACGACCCGGTCGCCGGCCTTGATCTGCGTCACGGCGTCGCCGACGCTCTCGACGACGCCCATGATCTCATGGCCGATGCTGCGCCCGACCTCGAACGGGGTGCGCCCGTCATACATATGCAGGTCCGAGCCGCAGATGGCGGCGGACGTGATCCGCAGCAGCGCATCGGTCTTCTCCTCGATGCGCGGCATCTCGATGTCTTCGACGGCGACCTGGCGGACGCCCTTGTAAACGACTGCTTTCATTGTTTTTCTTTCTGGCGGCTGACGCAGCCGCCGCGCGGCGCTTCCGTGCGGTTGTGGCTCCAAAATCGCGCCCCGGCTTCAGGCGGGTACTTCTTCGATCGATCGCGGTTCCGTCAGTGGACGCCCGTTTTTGGTGCGGCGGTGTGCGGACATCTCCGGGTAGGCCCGCAGACGCGCCCGCATGATGGAACCCAAAGGCCGGTGCGCCGCGAGGCTGTGCGAGGGGCAAAAAGACAGCGCCTCATCCACATACGCTCTGCGGGCCTCGGTGTATGCCTCCTGCCGGGGCAGCGTCAAACGCGCCACAGCTTTGTACGGACTTGCTTCCTCGCTCCACTCCGTGTTGGCGTTCTCCACCGGCATGGCTTCGAGATCAGTGCAGAGCTGTACGCGCACCTCGAACACGGCGTCGTGATCGCGCAGATAGTTCACCGTCGCCGTCCGCAGCGCGTTCTCATCTTTGGACGTGTCCAGCACCTCGTCCTCAAGCGCCCGCTGCGCCGCTGACACAGGCACGACAGCCAATTTGGCGATGTAGTCCCCGTAGCGGATCGGCGCCTGGGTAAAATAAGCCTCCGCCAGGGGGTGGATGCGGGGATGCCCGTAAACATCCAGGCGCGCGCTGTCGCCGCCGACGGCGTGCAAAGCTTTGTTCGTGGCGAAGGAAGCCTTGGAAACGCCTTCCTTGACCGCTTCGGGGATCTGCGGGGCGTGTTCCAACGCCAGGTGTGTCGCCAGGAACTCCTTGACATCCGCCGGCCCGAAGCGGTTCCCCGTGTCGAGGACGAAGTCCTGGGTACCCTCCCCGGCATGGCCGGGCAGCATCTCGCCCCCGACCCCGAGTACCTTGATCGCCAGGCCCCGCTGCGTCGAGACGGCATCACTGACGATCTCGCCGGGGACGTTCGCCAGCCGCGCGATCACCGGGTGACGGCCCGGAGTCGCGAACAAGCCCTGCCGCAGTTCTTCCGGCAGACCGTCCAAAACCACCATCTCGCCGACCGCGACGCCGTGGCTCTTGGCGTGTGAGACGCGGATGGCGTGGCCGCACTGCTTCTCCGTCCGGCCGCTCAAGCGGTGCATCGACTCGAGTATCTTGTCGATGGTCTCACTCTCATCCTCAGAGATGACTTCAACGCTGTCCGTGTAACGCACAAATGGACCGCTCATGGTCGCCTCGCTTCCGTTCTTGTACTTCGACTTCTGAATATCTCAGTCCGGCAGTTCCCCGATGCCGCGCGGCTCCTGGATAGGTCGGGCGTTCATCTCGGCGCGCTGTGCGCGGGCTGCCTCATAGGCGACCCGACGCGACCGCATGATGCCGCCCAGCGGTCGGTGCGCCGCCAGGGCGTGCCAGGGATTAAAGGAAAGCCCGTCATCCACATAAACGCGCCGCGCGGGGCTGTACGTCTCCTGCGGCGGAGCCGTGATCCGCGCCACCGGCAGGTAGGGGCTGAGGTCTTCAGGCCACTCGACGGCGCCGTTCTCAACCGGCATCTTTTCCAGGTCGACACAGAGCTGGACGCGGACCTCCCAAACGGCCGTCTCCGACCGGAAGAAATCCTGGACCGCCTCGCGCAACGCCGAATAACGGCCTCGGGTGTGGAGATGCTCGTCCTCCAACGCCTGCAAGTTCTCGGAGAGGGGCGCGACAATGATCTTGGCGATGCAGTCGCCGTAGCGCACGGGGACCTGGGTGCCGAACGTCTCGCTCAGGATGTGCGTCTTGGGATAGCCCAGCCCTTCCAGTTTCGCGCTCGGGTGGCCGACCGCGCCCAGCGCCGCGTTGACGCCCCGCGCGGCATCGGAAACGACCTGCTTGAACCCGACGGGGTCGAGGGCGTTCTTCTCGATCACCTTCTCCTGCATCAAGAACTCTTTGGCGTCTTTGTTCGCAAAGGTCTTGCCGTTGACCAGCACGAAATCCTGGGTCGTCTCGCCCGCATGGCCGGGCAGCATTTCTTGTCCCTCAATGCCGACCACCTTCAGGGCCATCCCGCGCGGCGTCGAGATGCTGTCCGGCAGGATGTCGCCCGGATTGGTCGAGAAGCGGATAATGACGGGGTAGACGGCGGCTCGGGCGAACAGGCCCTGCCGCAGCGGCTCGGCCAGGTCGGCGTAGACTTCCAGTTCGGCTTTGAGCAGGCCGTGGCTCTTGGCATGGACAGGGCGCAGCCCGTGGCGAAAGCGGTCCGCCATGACATCGCCGATGCGCTGCATGACGGCGTTGATCTCGGCATTCGTTTCGTCCTCGTCCGGCTGCTTGACCTCTACAGAGTCGGCATACTTGACAAAATCGCCGTGTTTGGTGTCGGTCGTCATGGTACTTGCTTCCTTTCGTGTTCTGGCGCTTGAAGATGACTTCTATCGGCCTTCCAAGACGGCCTGCAGAACGGCCTGTGGGCGCTCTCTTTGTGTGAAGTGGCCGACGCCCGGCAGCACACGGCGGTGGTAGCCGCCCGTAAACGAATGTTCCTGCCCGGCGGACGAACCAACAAGGCTCGCGCCGTCCTCCTCGCCGTGCAGGACGACGGTCGGGACCGTGATGAGCGGGTGGGGGTCCAAACGCGCTTCCAGCGCGTCGTAGCGCGCGTCTTTGGGAGCGGCCCCCCAGCGGACCCGGTACGAATGCAGCGTCATCTCCACCCAATCCGGGTTGTCCCAGGCGGCCGCCGTCGCCGCGAACTCGGCGTCGGAGAATTCCATGTGAGGCGCCCAGGTCTGCCACAGGTAGCGGCAGACTTCCAGATGATTACGCTCCAGCGCCTCGCGGCCCCGCTCCGTGTGCCAGAACCACTGGTACCAATAAGCGTGGCCCTGCGCGGGTGGGATCTGCCAGCCCGGCTTGACGCCCGTCTCGTAGCCTACTGCCAAGGCAAACAGTTTCTCAACCCGCTCGGGCCAGAGGGCGGCCAGTGCGTACCCGGTCCGCGCGCCCCAGTCGTGGCCGAGCACGGTGACGCGCTCAATGCCTAAAGCGTCCAGCAGATCGATGGCATCCTGCGCCAGAGCCGTGACCTGTCCGCTCCGCATTGTCGCCGGGTCGCGGAACGTCGTCGAGCCGTAGCCCCGGAGCCAAGGGGCGATGGTCGAGAAGCCGCCCTGTACCAGCCCGTCGACGACTTTATCCCACGTCCGCACGTCGTCCGGCCAGCCGTGCAGCAGCAGCAAAGGCGTTCCGTCGCCGCGCCGCTCGTAGCCGATGCGCAGCAGTTCCGTCTCGGCGAATCGTGTTCCCGACATGGTCATCCCTTTTCAGACTTTCCAGCCGCTGAGAAACGGTGCGGATTACAGCGCGGCGGCGATGGTGGCCTCGGCGACTTTCTGGTCCTGTTTGCCCGTCCCTCTTCAGCGGGACGCCGCCCGCGAAGATCATCACCCGGTCTCCATTGGAGTTCTGGATAACGTAGAACTGGCATTCCGCCTACGCGTCCGCCAGCGCTTCCGTTTCTCGGCGGCTTTGGCGTCCCCTTTGACTTTCTGTTGTCTGCCGTCGGGATCTACTTGATGCCGCCGGCGAACTGCAGGATGGCCCGGTCGGCGGCGTCAGCCTTCTCGTAGATCGCGGCGTGGGCCGCCATCGGGATCAGTACCAGCCTGGAACCTTTGATGCCCATCTGCATCATCTTCTGCATCTCCAAGGCGTACAGGCCGTCGTCCATGCCCGCCAGAATCAGCGTCGGGACGGTGATCGTGGCCAATGTCGGCATCGAGTCGGGCCGGTTCGCCAGGGTGCTCGCGCCGCCGTAAGCGCCGTTGAGGGAACACTGGTCGACGATGCCGGTCAGGAACGCCGCCTGTTCCGGGTGTCCCACGCGCGTCTCGGCGGTCAGCATGACCGGCAGCAGCAGGGGGACCATCGACGGCACGCCCTTCTCGTTCGCCTGGTTGGCGAAACCGGGCCACTCGCCCTGCTCCACGAACGACGGCGGGGCGGCAGTCGTGTCGATCAGAATCATGCCCCGGAAGCGCTGCGGGGCCTCGCGGTACATCTCAAAAACGACCGGCCCGCCCATCGACATGCCGCCGATAATAGCGGTCTTGATGTTCAGGTGGTCCATCACGGCCAGCATATCCTGGGCGTAAATCTGCACGGAGCCTTTGGTGTCCGGGGCGACGCTCCGCCCGAAGCCGCGTAGGTCGGGCGTGACGACGGTGTAGGACTTGGAAAGCGCGTCACGGTTCCTGGCGAACAGCTCGCCGGACAGGGGGTAGCCGTGGATCAGCATCAGGGCCGGGCCATGGCCCTGGACCCGGTAGGCGATGGTCGCGCCGTTGACACTGACGGTGCCGGGCGTGGCCTGGGCGGCGGCACGCGGGGCGGGCAGGACGGCGAGAACCGCCAGCAGGGCGAACAGGAAAGGGCGAACGATTCTGGTCATAAGTTTTTCCTATCGTGTGCGAATGTGAGGTTTAGGGATGGCCTCCGGCCGCTAAGGCTCACGGCCATGTGGCCCCGGAACAGTTCGACGCGACGCGCAGCCGAGCACTGTCGTTGCGGAGCGATCAACGTTCGTGTATCCTGATGTTCCGCCCGACGGCGGCCCGGCAAACTTTCCTCTTGACATACGTTTCGCACCGGCTTTGGGCCGGAGGGCGATGCAGAACACGGCGACGGCCCTCCGCCCGCCAGAGGAAGGACCGCCGCACACAACGCAGTCAAACGTCCGCACGATGAACGTCCACGTGATGCCTGGAGCGTGGCTCCAATTCTGTTAGAGCGCGGCCTTGATGTTCTTGGTCAGGACGACGTGCTCTTTGAACTCGTTCAGCGTCAGCATCGCCACGTGACGCCCGTGCGTTTCTTCCACGCCCGCGTGCCCGCCGGAGTTGCCCAGATAGGTCTCCGCGAGGTCGCGCAGGAACTCGTGATTCGACAACTGGGCCGCGATGTACGCCTTGTCGAACGCCGCGCCGTCCGACGACTTCAGCTTGGCGAGGATGGCCTTGCCGGTGGTGTTCATCGGCGGCGTCGGGATGCCCATCTCCGCGAGCACCGTCGTGACGGCGATCGCTTCCCGCAGCTCGAAGTTGGCGAACTCCTTGGCGTGGGCGTTGGAGGCCTTGTCCACGGCGATCTCGCTGGTGATCTTGGAGAGCGTGGCCGGCCCGATGACGCCCGCATAGAATTGCTTGGCGGTCATGGCGTGGGGCGCGGGCATGGGGTAGTCGTGGCCCGTGTCGGCGGCGGGCTGGTGCGGCTCGGTCGCGGCCCCGGCGGCGGCGGCCATC
>CAXUCQ010000056.1:0-7717 GCA_964249295.1 uncultured Armatimonadales bacterium
CGGGACGGTGCGGGCGATCGAGCGGGGCGCGCAGTCGGCGCGGTTCACCATCGGCGCCGACAAGGTGACCGCCGACGTGGCGCTGGGCGACAGCATCACGGTCAACGGCGCGTGTCTGACCGTCGTCCACCGCGCCGACGGCGAGATCGCCTTCGACGCCGTGTACGAGACGCTGCAAAAGACCGCGCTCGGCGCGCTCGCCATCGGCGATGAGGTCAACCTGGAGCGCAGCCTGGCCGCGAACGGGCGCTTCGGCGGCCACATCGTCCAGGGCCATGTCGACGGCGTCGGCACCATCGCCAGCATCCGCGAGATCGACAACTCGTTCTACATCTACATCACGGCGTCGGCGGGCCTGATGCGCTACGTCGTCCGCAAGGGCAGCATCGCCATCGACGGCATCTCCCTGACCGTCGTGGAAGCCGACGACAAGACCTTCAGCGTCGCCATCATCCCCCACACCTGGGAACACACCAACCTCCGCCACCGCATCGCCGGCGATCAGGTCAACCTCGAAACCGACATCATCGGCAAGTACGTCGAGAAGCTCACCGGAGGCGACTTCGGACGCACCGCCGAGACGCCGCCCCGCCTGCCCGACTTCGCCCGCGACGACTACTCGCCCCTCGACCGCGCGACCGCCTATCGGGAGTAGCACCCATGACGGAACTTGTGCAAAAAGCCTTAGATCGACTCTCCGAACTGCCGGAAGCGGATCAAGAAGCGGTCGCCGCGCGGCTGCTTGAGCAGATCGAGGAGATCGCCGACGAGCGGCTTTGGGCCGAGAAGTTTGCCAAGTCGCGCGATCTGCTGGCGAGGATGGCCGATGAAGCGCGCCAGGAGATTGCTGAGGGTAAAACTTACCCTCTGGAAGACATCCTCGCGCATCACGGCAAGCTTTCGCAAGACGTTTCGCCACCTGCCAGCGGAAGTACAAGACCAGGCGCAACAGTGTTACCGCCTTTGGAGGAACGAGCCTTATCACAACAGCCTGTACTTCAAACAGGTTCACCCTGTTGAACCAATCTACTCCGTGCGTGTTGGAAGCGGCTGGCGCGCATTGGGATTGAAACAGGGGAACAGCATCCAGTGGTACTGGATCGGCTCTCACGCTGACTACGATGACAAAGTAAGCTGACCAAAGGAGTTCCGTGGCCGAGACAATTCTCAACACTATCGAAGAAGCCCTTGCCGACCTGCGCTCAGGCAAAATGATCATCCTCGTGGATGACGAAGACCGCGAGAACGAGGGCGACTTCGTCATGGCCGCCGAGCACGTCACGGCGGAGGCGATCACGCGCATGACCCGCCAGGCCAGCGGCATCATCACCGTGCCTATGCCCCAGGAACGCCTGCACGCACTGCAGCTCGACCTCATGGTGCGCGAGAACAGCGAAAGCATGCGGACGGCGTTCACCATCACGGTCGACGCCCGCGAAGGGACGACCACCGGCAGCAGCGCCGCGGATCGCGCCTTGACCATCCGAAGGCTGGCCGACCCGGACGCCCACCCGCAGGACTTCAACCGGCCCGGACACGTCAACCCGCTCATGGCGCGTCGCGGCGGGGTGCTCAAGCGCGCCGGCCACACCGAGGCCGCCGTGGACCTGATGCGGCTGGCCGGACTGCAGCCTGTCGGCGTGATCTGCGAGATCATGGGCGACGGCGGCGACATGGCCCGTGTCCCCGAACTGGCGCAGCTTGCCCAGACATTAGGCCTAAAGCTCGTCACCATCACGGACCTCATCAAGTACCGGCGCCGCACCGAGAAGCTGATCCACAAGGTCGCCCAAGCCCGACTGCCGTCCAAGTTCGGTGACTTCACCGCCCACGCCTACCAGAGCGACTACGACCCCGCGCCCTACACGGCGTTCACGATGGGCGACATCGCCGATGGCCGGGACGTGCTGGTCCGCATCCATTCCTCCTGCGTCACCGGCGACCTGATCGGCTCGCTCCGCTGTGACTGCGGCGACCAGCTGCAGCTGGCGCTGGAAAAGATCTCCGAAGCGGGCCGTGGCGTCCTGCTCTACATCGAGCAGGAAGGGCGCGGCATCGGCATCAGCAACAAGATCAAGGCCTATGAGCTGCAGGACGAGGGCGCCGACACCGTCGAAGCGAACGTCCGCCTGGGCTTCAAGGCCGACCTGCGTGATTACGGCCTGGGCGCCCAGGTGCTGGTCGATCTCGGCGTCCGCCGGATGTTGCTGATGACCAACAACCCGGCCAAGCGTGCCGGCCTGGAAGGCTACGACCTGGAGATCGTCGACCGCATCCCGCTGCTGATCGAGCCGAACGACGACAACCGCCGCTACCTCGAAACCAAGCGCAGCAAAATGGGACACCTCCTGTCGGGTATCACGGCGTCCGCGTCGGACACGGTCGAGATCATCCCCGAGCAGTAGGCTGTCGGCACCCCCCGCCTTGAAAGGCAGATCTGTGTGGCGCCCTCCGGGTCCCTTGCAGGTCTGCCGGCTCTCCGGGTCCGCCAGTGCGGGGCAGTGTCGGTGCAGAAGACGCTGACCGCCCGGTGGGCGGGGTAAGCTCTCCGCGTGCGATATGCCTTCGCCCGCAGGGCGACTGGCCGAAGGCCACACAGACCTGCCGTTCACGGCGGGGCTTCTCTTTATCAAGGACGCCATGAACACTTACGAAGGCAATCTCCTCGGTACGGGCCTGCGCTTCGCCGTCGTCCTGAGCCGCTTCAACGACTTGATCGGCAATCGACTGCTGGAAGGCGCACTCGACACGCTGCGCCGGCACGGGGTGTCCGATGACGACATCAGCCTCGCCCGCGTCCCCGGCGCGTTCGAGATCCCCGTCGTGGCCCAGGAGATGGCGAAGACGGGGCGATACCACGCCGTCATCTGCCTGGGCGCCGTCATCCGGGGCGCGACCGCCCACTTCGACTACGTCGCCGGGCCGCTCGCCTCCAGCCTCGCGTCGATCTCGCTGCAGACCGGCGTCCCGATCCTCTTCGGCGTCCTGACCACGGACACCATCGAGCAGGCCGTCGAGCGCGCCGGCACCAAGGCCGGCAACAAAGGTGCGGACGTCGCCGCCGCCGCCATCGAGACCGCCGACGTCCTGCGCGCCATCCGCGCCTGACTCCGCTTTTCGGGAACTCTGCGGGGGCAAACGGTGGTTTTAGGAGTGTGATTCTGCAGGGGAAACGATGAACCTTTTGCGGAAAACGCGCGTATAAAAACCACAACTCGAAGATATTCCACGAGGTTTTAGGCAACGATGAAAAAAGCATTCACGCACACCGGCATCTTCGTCGGGGGCTTTGTCGCCTGCGCCCTGGCGCTCAAGACGCTGGGGGACCCCTCCGTTTCTTTCCTGCCGGGGGCGGACACGCACTCCAAGCAGGCCGTACTCACGGCCCTGAACACGAACCCGCGTCCGGCGCCGCACTTCGCCGGAGACAGCGTCGTGGCCGACGCCGCCGCCAAACTGCAGCCGTCGATCGTTGAGATCCACACCGTCGGCCGTCCCGTCCGGCAGGCCGGCGCCAGCCCCTTCGACGGCGACCCCATCTTCCGCCGGATGTTCGGCGGCGGCGGGGACGCCGCCCCCGTCATCCCGCGCGGCGCCGGCTCCGGCGTCATCATCAGCCCGGACGGCTACATCATGACCAACGACCATGTCGTGGCCGACGCCGCGACCGTCAAGGTCTCCATTGGCGACGACCAGAGCCGGGAGTACACGGCCCGCGTCGTCGGGACCGACCCGATCTCCGACATCGCCGTCATCAAGATCAACCCAGGCACGCCCCTCACCCCGGCCTCACTCGGCGACTCCGACGATGTCCGCGTCGGCGACTGGGCCTTGGCCGTCGGCAACCCGCTCGACGTCGGCGAGACCGTGACTCTGGGGATCATCTCCGCCAAGAACCGCGCCACCGACGGCAGCGGCGACCCGCTCGGCGCCGAAGGACACAACTTCAGCGGCAGCCGCCTGCAGACCGACGCCGCCATCAACCCCGGCAACTCCGGCGGCGCGCTGGCCGACATTAACGGACGGGTGGTCGGCATCAACGAGGCCATCGAGTCGCCCAACGGCGCGTCCGTCGGCATCGGCTTCGCCATCCCGATCAACGCCGCCAAGCGCGTCGCGGCGGAACTGATCAAGAGCGGCAAGGTCGTCCGCCCCTATCTGGGCGTCAGCTACGGCCCGCTGAAAGCGATTGACGACCTGAACCTCCGCCGTCAGTACGGCCTGCCGCTGTCCAGCGACGATGGCGTCGTAGTCCGCCAGGTGTCCCCCGGCTCCCCCGCCGCCTCCGCCGGCCTGCAGCAGGGCGACCTGATCACGGCCGTTGACGGTCGGAAGATCATCAACACCCAGACCCTTCAGGACGAGATCTCCGCCAGGTCCGTCGGCCAGACGATGACCCTGCAGGTTTCGCGCCACGGACAGCCGCTGACGATCAGGGTGGTCCTTCGTGAGCGTCCGGCCGCGTTCGACCAGTCGATGCAGGAGCAGCAGCCCCAGCAGGAAGCGCCCCAGGGCGGCGACCCGCAGGACAACCCGTTCTTCCCGTAGGCCATAAACTCGAAAGACCCTAATAAAGCCCCCGGCTCTGGGACCAGAGCCGGGGGCTTTCGGCTTTTTCAGGTACAATGCGGGTATGGCCGACGCCCTGACCCTGATCCACCTGCTGTCCCGCCGCGCCGTCGAGGTCGATCAGGCGCAGACCCTGCTCCGCGAGATCACCCACGAGGCGTTCCAGGCCGTCGGCGCCGACCGCGCGTTCATCGCGCTCGCCAACGACGACACCGGCGAGCTGAACCTGGTCGCCACCGACGGCGCGGGCTGGACCGAGGAGCGCCGCGCCCTGCGCCTGAAGATCGTCGCCGGCGTCAAGAACGGCTACGGCACGAGCCGCTCCGGCATCACGTCACTCGTCGCCGCGACCGGCAGGCCCTACATCACCGGCGACGTCGACGCCGACCCCTATTATTTCGCCTTCTTCGATGACGTCCGCAGTGAGATCGCCGTGCCGCTGATCGACGGCAACGGGCGGACGCGCGGCGTCATCAACATGCAGAGCTTCGAGCGCGACCACTTCGGCGAGCGCGACCTGCAGCTGCTCCAGGCGCTCGCCGACATCGCGGCCATGCGGCTGATGATGGACGGCTACCGCGCGCGCGAGACCGCCCTGGTCGAGATCGGCAAGGACCTCACGGCCTTGTCCGACACCGGCCATCTGATGCGCCGCGTCGTCGACGTCGCCGCCGAAGTGCTCCGCTTCGAGGACTGCTCCCTGTTCGTCCTGGACCGCGACAAGAACCAGCTCATCCTGCAAGCCTCGCGCGGCAGCCTGGCGGACCGGATCGGCCAGGCGACCTACCCACTCGGCGAAGGGCTGACCGGCTGGGTCGGCCGGCACGGCGAGCCGATCCGCGTGGACAGCCCGCGCGACGACCCCCGCTGGCAGGGGCGATTCGAGGAGTTCCCCACCGAGGACGTCGGCGCGTTCCTGGCCGTGCCGATCTTCGGGCGCCACGGCATCCTGGGCGTCCTGCGCGTCCTGCGCCGCAAGGGCGTCGCGCCCTGGTTCCGCCGCGAGTTCACCGACGACGACGAGAGCGTCCTGATGACCATCGCCTCGCAGCTCGGCGCCGCGCTGGAGAACAGCCGCATTTTAGACCGCCTGGTCAGCACGGAGCGCATGGCCGCCTGGGGCGAGATGTCCGCCAAGGCCGCGCACATGATCGGCAACCGGACGTTCGCCATCAAAGGCGACCTCAACGAGCTGGAGTACCGCCTGTCCGAACCCGACGACAGACGCGCCGAGTTCCGCGATCTCGCCGAGGCCATCCGGCGCGGCATCTTCCGGCTGGAAGAGATCTTGCAGGAGTTCCGCGACTTCGTCCGGGCGACCCAGATCTCGCTGACCGAGTGTGACCTCAACGACGTCGTGCGCCAGTGCGTCGCCGAAAGCTTCCCCAAGCGCAGCCGCGTGACCCTGACGCTCGACCTCGCGCCCCACCTGCCGCCCGTCATGGCGGACACGTCCCGGCTCAAGCGCGCTTTTTCGGAGATGATCGAGAACTCCCTGTCGTTCCAGCCCGACGGCGGCTCGCTGACCATCCGCACGGCGCTCACCGAGCCGGGCCAGGGGCAGCGCCTCGCCCGCCTGCCTCGGTCCCGTGCCTACGTCCAGGTCGAGTTCCTGGACTCCGGCCCCGGCATCCCGGAGGACATCAAAGCCCGCATCTTCACCCCCTTCTACACCTCGCGCGCGCGCGGCATGGGCCTCGGCCTGAGCATCGTTAAAGGCATCCTGGAGGCCCACCGCGGGGGTGTCGTTGAGGTCGGCGCGCACGGCGCAGGCGCCCACTTCATCGCCTTTCTGCCCGCCAAGTCGGAGTGAACGCACGGCGGAGTAAGTGATGGTTGACCCTGCAAGTGGGACGTGTTATACTGACCCCGTGACCAGCGACTCTTTCGCCCTGTTCGGCACGTCCCCTGGGGCGGCGATTTTCCCGGAAACGCCCGAAGAAGCGCAGGAGGCCGTCCGTGACGCTTTGGGCCGGGCGATCCTCCCGTGGGGCGGCGGGACGCGCCGCGAAACGGGGTACGCGCCGGAACGCTACGACTTTGCACTCTCGACCGCGAAGTGGGCCGCCGTCATCGACTATCAGCCGGCGGACCTGACCGTGACGGCGCAGGCCGGCGTCACCCTCGCCGCGCTGCAGTCCGTCCTGGCCCAGCACCGTCAGTGGCTGCCGCTCGAGGTCGCCCGCCCGGAGCGGCAGACGGTCGGCGGACTCGTCGCCACGCGCGCGGACAGCCTGTGCCGCTTCGGCTGGGGCAGCGTCCGCGACTCGCTGCTCGGCGTGTCCGTCATCGACGCCCAGGGCAAAAAGGTAAAGGGCGGGGGCCGCGTCGTCAAGAACGTCGCCGGCTACGACCTGCCCAAACTCTACTGCGGCTCCTGGGGGACGCTGGGCCTGATCACCGAAGCCACGTTCAAAGTCGCGCCGCTGCCCGAAGCCTCGGCCACCGTCCTCCTGCCGCTCGAAGCCGAGCGCAACAGCGAAGACGTCCTTGACCGTCTGCTCGGCTCCGAGTTGCAGCCCGCGTTCCTGGCGCTGCTCAGCGCCGGGGCCGCCGAGACGGTGCTCGAAGGCGGCCCCGGCGTGCCGTTCCTGTTCGTCGGCTTGGACGGCTCCCCAGCCGACGTCGCCTGGCAGATCGACACACTGGGCGCGGCGGAAGGCGTACTCACCGGCGACCTGGCCGCCGCCGTCCGACGCCGCTTGCAGGACTATCCCCTGCACCCGTCGCCGATGACCTGCGCCTTCCACATCCTGTCGTCGCAGGTCGGCGCCTATGTGCGGATGCTCGAATGGACCGCCCGCCGCGCCGGCTTCTCGGCGTCCGTGATGGCCGACGCCGCCGTCGGCATGGTCTGGGCGCACTTCGCCCCGGCACACGACAATGCCGACTGGATGCTCTTCTACGCCGACCTGAAAGACAAAGCCGACCGCGTCGGCGGCAGCTTCATCGTCGAGCGGATGCCTGATAGTCTGCGCGCCCAGAACATCCCCGTCTGGTCCCCGCTGCTGTCCGACTTCCCGCTGATGCAGCGCCTGAAAAGCACGCTCGACCCGCCCCGGATGTGGAACCCCGGACGCTTCATCGGCAGGCTGTAGGAATGGCCCTCACCCGGCTCGCCGAGGCTCGCCAGTGCGGAGCGGGAGAG
>CAXUCQ010000056.1:7727-11740 GCA_964249295.1 uncultured Armatimonadales bacterium
TCGTAGGGCCCCCCCCCGGGCGCGCGGGGGCGCCCCTGGGGGGTGGGGGTGGGGGGGGCGCCCGGGGGCGAGCCGGGTGAGGGCCGCCTGAGACTTTTTTGAACCCATGAACTCGACCCAGCACGAACAGGACCTGATGACGTGCGTCCACTGCGGACTCTGTCTCAACGCCTGCCCCACCTACTTGGAGACCGGCAGCGAGGCCGACGGCCCGCGCGGGCGCATCGTGCTCATGCGCGGCCTGCACGAGAACACGCTGTCCACGTCGGACGCCGACGTCACCCGGCACCTGGATCGGTGCCTCGGCTGCCGCGCCTGCGAGACGGCCTGCCCCTCCGGCGTCCCCTATGGCCGTCTGCTGGAAACGACGCGCGAACAGATCGTCCGTGACCGTGTGCGCCCGCCCGCGACCGATGCCGCCCGCCACGCCCTGCTCGACACGCTCGCCCGCCCCCGGCGCATGACCGTCGCCATGCGCTTCGCAAAACTCACGACCGGCGGCACGGTCCCCGCTCCCGTCGCCCATCTCCTCTCCGGCTCCGGCTCCCCCAGAATCGGGGGCGGGGGGGGCCACGTCGCCCTTCCCTCCACCCTCTCGCCGCCGCTGCCGCCCGCCGTGACGCCGCCCGTCGGCCCGCGCCGCTTCCGCGTCGGCGTGCTCGCCGGCTGCGTCATGCGCGTCCTCTTCGGCGATGTCAACGACGACACCATGCGCGTCCTGGCCGCCAACGGCGGTGAGGTCTTGGTGGGCCGTCGCCAGGCCTGCTGCGGCGCGCTGCACGTTCATAACGGCTACGGCGACCAGGCCCGGCAGATGGCCCGCGCCCTCCTCGACGCCTTCCATCCGTGGGACGGCCTGGACGCGATCATCGTCAACTCGGCGGGCTGCGGCAGCACGATGAAGGAGTACGGCCACCTGCTCGCCGACGACCCGGCCTACGCCGACAAGGCACAGGCGTTCGCCGCCAAAGTCAGGGACGTGTCCGAATGGCTGGACGAGGCCGGCTGGGTCGCGCCCCTGCGCCCGCTGTCCCCGGACCCCGTGACCGTCGCCTACCACGACGCCTGTCATCTGGCGCACGGGCAGCAGATTCGGGAAGCCCCGCGCGCCCTGCTGGCGCGCATCCCCGGCGTCCGGCTCGTGCCGCTCGCCGAGAGCGAGATCTGCTGCGGCTCGGCGGGCATCTACAACTTCACCGAGCCGGACATGGCCCGACGGCTGCAGGCCCGCAAACTCGCACACATCCGCGACACAGGAGCCTCCATCGTCGCCACCGGCAACCCCGGCTGCCTGGCCTGGATACAGAACGGCCTGGCCGAACGCGGCCCTGCGAACATCCGTGTCGCACACCCCATCACGTTGCTGGCCGAAGCGCTGTCCCTCCCTGTATGACGACCAACCGTGTCCGACAACTGCTGCTCTCCCTGCCGCCGAACATGGTGCGGACGCTCCAAGCGTCGCTCCCGTCAGCCGACGCCCCATTCGCCGCCTGCGACCCCGGCTGGACACGGCTCGGCTCCGGCGGCGGCCCGGCCGCTCACCTGCTCACCGAGGCCTGGCGCGCGACCGGCCAGGGCCTGTCTCTGACGCAATGGCTCCACGACCGCCGCAAGCTCATCGTCCACGGCGG
Organism: uncultured Armatimonadales bacterium; assembly: GCA_964249295.1. Classification (GTDB taxonomy): domain Bacteria; phylum Armatimonadota; class Armatimonadia; order Armatimonadales; family Capsulimonadaceae; genus CAZZVX01. The sequence continues at coordinate 9,359 of CAXUCQ010000056.1, forward strand.
CGGACAGAGTCGCCGCCTGCCCGCCTACGCCGCCGTCGGCAAGCCGTTCCTGCCCATGCCCGTCCTGCGCGCCTCTTACGGCCAGCGTCCCGACCAGACCCTGCTGGACTTGCAGCGCCCCGTCTACGAGCGCGTGCTGGACGCCGCCCCCGCCGGGTACGTGGCGATGGTGACGAGCGGCGACGTCCTGCTCCGCTTCGGCCCGCTCCACACCCCCCTCCCGGAAGCGGACGTGCTGGCGCTGGGGATGCCCGTCCCGCCAGAAACGGCCCAGAATTTCGGCGTCTTCTTTTCGCGGCGGGACACGCCCGACTCGGTCGCGTTCTTCCGGCAAAAGCCGTCCGCGCACGAAACGCAGGACCTCATGCGGGACCACACGTTCCTGGTCGATACCGGCGTCTGGCTGTTCAGCGAGCGCGCCGTCAAAGTCCTGCTGCACAAGTGCGGCTGGGACGAGACGGAACAACGCTTCACCGGCGGACTGCCCAGGGCCTACGAACTGTACGCCGGGTTCGGGCTGTCTCTGGGGGCCGCGCCGACGACCCCTGACCCAGATGTGACAGATCTGACCTGTGCCGTCGTGCCCCTGCCGCAGCCCGAGTTTTATCATCTGGGGACCAACCGCCAGCTCATCGAGGCCGCCACGCTGTTGCAAAACAGAACCGGCCAGGCCGCCGTGGACGCCGTGAACGGCCCCCTGTACCCCGACCAGTTCGTGCAGAACGCCGTCTTCGACCCGCCCGTGCGTCGCGACGCCAATCACACGCTCTGGGTCGAGAACCGCACGATCCCCCATTCGTGGCGGCTGTCCCACAGCCACATCCTGACCGGCGTCCCCGACAACGACTGGTCTCTGACGCTCGACCCCGGCGTCTGCCTGGACTTCGTCCCCCTCGGCGAGAACGACTGGGGCATCCGTGTCTACGGCATCGACGACGCCTTCAGCGGCCCCGTCGGCGACACGCAGACGCTCTGGCTCGGCGGGGGCGCCGGGGACTGGCTCGCCGCCCGCGGCCTGGACTGGGACGCCGCCGGCATCGGCCCCCAGACAGACATCCAGCGCGCGCCCCTGTTCCTGACCTTGCCGCGTGACGCGATCACTGAACAGCTTTTGTCGTGGCTCTGGGCGCGCTCACCCGTGCCTGATCCAGAACTAGCTGACCTATGGCGGCGCAGCCCTCGCCTGTCCGCCCACGACCTGAGCGAACAGGCCAATCTGCCCCGACTTGACGCCCAGCGGACGCGCAACCGGGTGCTTGCCCTGGTCTCGATGCACCAACACGGCCGCCGGAGCGTCTTTCTCCGGCTCGACCTGGAAGCCACCGCCGCTCTTGTGGCCGAACAAGACATACCAATCCCCAACGCGGAATCGACTCAGGATGACCCCGACCCGCTGACACACGCCCAGGAGTTGATGTTCCAAGCCGCCCTGAGCCGTCGGCGCGGCGGCTCGGACTGGGCCGCGCTGGAAAGCGCCGCCTTCCAATCCCTCCGCACCGGCCTCGTGGACCCCGCCCGCCTGCGCGTCACGCCACGACGCTGCGTGCTGGAAGACCAGATCATCTGGGGCCGCAGTCCCGTCCGATTGGACCTCGCCGGCGGCTGGACCGACACGCCCCCGTACTGCCTCCAGCACGGCGGCCAGGTGGTCAACCTCGCCGTCGACCTCAACGGCCAGCCGCCGATCCAGGTCTTCGCCAGACCCTCCCCGCGCCCCGGCCTCGTCCTGCGCTCCATCGACCTCGGCGTGGAAGAGCGCGTGGACGACTACGCCGGCCTGGCCGACTGGGCGCGTCCCGGCACTGAGTTCGCGCTCGCCAAAGCCGCGCTCGCCCTGGCCGGCTTCGTCCCCGAATTCCATGCCCACGGCGGCTTCCCGACCCTGGCCCGCCAACTGGAAGCCTTCGGCGGCGGCCTCGAACTGTCCATGCTGGCCGCCGTCCCGCAAGGGTCGGGCCTCGGCACCAGCAGTCTGCTGGCCGCCACGCTCCTGGCGACCCTCAGCGACCTGTGCGGCCTCGGCTGGCATCGCGACGACCTCGTCCACCGCACTCTCGTCCTGGAGCAGATGCTGACGACCGGCGGCGGCTGGCAGGACCCCGTCGGCGGCATCTTCCCCGGCCTCAAGCTCGCCCAGACACGCCCCGGACTGGCCCAGTCCCCGACCGTGCGCTGGCTCCCGGAGCATCTCTTCCAGGAAGGCAGCCCGGCCAAGCGCCGGATGCTCCTGTACTACACCGGCCTGACCCGGCTCGCCAAGACCATCCTCCAAGACATCGTGCGCGGTATGTTCCTCCATGCGGGCCGCGTCCTCGACCCGCTCGCCCGGATCGCCGACAACGCCGCCGCCGAGCGCGACAACAACGTCGCCCCGTTCCATGC
>CAXUCQ010000057.1:0-11544 GCA_964249295.1 uncultured Armatimonadales bacterium
AGTTGACGCGCGCCAAGCACTTCCTGATCGGCTCTTATGCGATCCGGCACGAACGGAGCAAGGAGGTGGGTTCCGACGGGCAAGCAGACAGCCCCGCGCTCGCAAACGAAAAACCCCCGTCTCCTCAGAGGCAGGGGTTCTTTTCAGCCGATTATGGCTGGGCTTTACTTGCCGGCGGCTTGGCGCTTGCTCTGGCCGCGGCCTAGGCCGCGCTTGAACGGCGCGCGCTGGACGATCTCGGTGTAGTCCAGGCCGGCGGCGGTCAGGGCCTGGTGCCAGGAGTCGAAGCGGCGGCGGGCGGCGGTAATCAAGGTGATGTCCTCCGCCTCCATGTTCTTGGCGTTCAGCTCCTTGCCGTCTCGGTGGAACTCGCGGACCATGTCCAGGATGCGGTCGTCGTCCCACTCGCGGTAGCGGCGGATGGCGTCATAATCGAGGCCGCTCGACTCGAGGGCTTCGCGCCAGGAGCCGAAGTGGCTCTTCTTGGTGGCGGCGGCGGCGAGCTGGGGGTCGACGTTAAGGCACACGTTGCGCCAGGACAGGTCGACGTTCTGGGCGTGCAGTTCCTGGATACGCTCGATGATGCGCTCGCGGGTCCAGGACTTGTAGCGGCGGATGGCGTCGTAGTCCAGGCCGGCGAATTTCACGGCGGCCTCCCATGTGCCGAAATAGCGGGTGGCGGCGCGCAGAAGCGCGAGGTTGTTGGTGGCGATGCTGGCGTAGTTCAGGCATTCACCCGACTCGTACATGCTGACGATCTCCAGCCCGATCGAGTCTTTGCTCCATTTGCGGTTCATCAGACGGTTCCTCCTGTAGTCTTCAATCGGTCTCGGCTCAGGGACACGTCACAAAAACGTCTCTGTCGATGCGTGTTCTCCCCGGTGGCCTGGGCGCCCCGCTCTTGCGGCGGACCGTCCCAGGTGCGGCTTGAGGTGCGGTCTTCGGCTCCATTGTATCGTAAGTTCACGGCGTGAGTTCTGCGGTTCGGTCGCCCCTAACGCGACACACTGAGGAGTATACCGCCTTTCTATGAAAAGGTCAATAGTTTTATATAAACTTAACATGGGCTTAATATCAGCACTTCCGTTGCCGTTGCGGAGGCCGATGTGCTACACTAACGGCACCTGGAGGAGAGAGTGTTATGCCGAACTTCGCCCCGCCGGAACACATCGCCCGGCTGCGGCCTTATGTCCCCGGAAAGCCCGTCGAAGAGGTCGAGCGCGAGCTGGGCCTGACGGACGTGATCAAGCTGGCCTCGAACGAGAACCCGCTGGGGCCGTCGCCCCGCGCCGTCGCCGCGCTGACGTCGCTGGCCGCGCGCGTCGAGATGTACCCGGAGGGCGGGGCGCCGCTGCTGCGCGCCGCCGTGTCCCGCCACGAGGATATGCCGCCCAGTTGCCTGATCTTCGGCAACGGCAGCGACGAAGTCCTGCACCTGCTGGCCCTGACCTTTCTGCAGCCGGGCGACGAGACCGTGCAGGGCGACCCGTCGTTCGCCATGTACGAGATCTACGCGACTCAGTGCAACGCCCGCGTCGTCAAAGTGCCGCTGGCGGACTACACGCACGACCTGGAAGCGATGGCGGACGCGATCACGCCGCGCACCCGGATCGTCTTCGTCGCCAACCCGAACAACCCGACCGGGACGTTCGTCACGGGCAGTCAGGTCGAGGCGTTCCTGCGCCGTGTCCCCGACGATGTCCTGGTCGTGATGGATCAGGCCTACGACGAGTACGTCCACCACGCCGACAAGCCCGACCTGCGGCCGCTGGTCCGCGCGGGCCGCAACGTCGTCATCCTGCACACGTTCTCGAAGGCCTACGGGCTGGCGGGCCTGCGGGTCGGCTACGGCATCGCGCGCCCCGAGATCGCCGAGGTCGTCAACCGCGTCCGCTCCCCGTTCAACGTCAACCTGCTGGCGCAGGCCGCCGCCGCCGCCGCCCTCGGCGATCAGGAGCACATCCGGCAGGCCGTCACGCTGAACGCCGAGGGCCGCGCCTACTTCTACGCCGCCTTCCAGCATCTGGGCCTGGACTTCGTGCCGAGCCAGGGCAATTTTGTGCTGGTGGACACGGGCCGCGACAGCCGCGCCGTGTTCGACGCCCTGCAGCGTCGCGGCGTCATCGTCCGCGCCGGCGCGGGCCTGGGCCTGCCCCGCCACGTCCGCGTCACGGTCGGCACCATGCCGCAGAACCGCCGCTTCGTCGCGGCTCTGGGCGAGGCGCTGCAAGAAATCCAGATCGCCTGAAAAGGAGTTTTATCCCATGGCGGTGCCACACCCTATTCCTTATCAGGGCAGCAAACGCGGATTGGCCGGCGCGATTCTGGGGTACTTCCCGGTCCGTTTTGACAGCATCATTGAGCCGTTTGCCGGTTCAGCGGCGATGTCGCTTGCGGCGGCGTATTCAGGAAGGGCGACGCGGTTTGTGTTGGGCGACGCCAACGAAGCCCTGATCGACCTGTGGGACATGATTCTGCATCAGCCGGACCAGCTCGCCGGAGAGTATCGCACCCACTGGGAAGCGCAGCGGGGCCAGCAAAAGGAGTACTATAACTCCATACGGAATCGCTTCAACATCTCCAAACGCCCTGGCGATTTGCTTTACCTCCTGGCTCGGTGTGTGAAAGCCTCTGTCCGCTACAATTCGCGCGGGGAGTTCAACCAAGGGCCGGACAACAGGCGGAGCGGCGCATCTCCCGACACAATGGCTTATCATATCGCGTGTGCCTCTCGGTTGCTCGGTGGCGGAACGTCACTGGTGCGAGGCGATTACCGCCTCACACTGACACAAGCCCGGCCCGGAGACATCGTCTACATGGACCCGCCCTACCAGGGTGTCTCCGGCAGACGCAACCCGCGGTACGGTGCTCAGTTGGCGCTGGAAGATTTTGTCGACGCTCTGGAAGAGCTGAACCGGCGCAGCATTTCATTCCTGGTCAGTTACGACGGGCGGACGGAGGATCGACTGTACGGCGAAGCATTGCCTACATCTCTCGGCCTGAGATGCATCGAAATCAAAGCTGGACGATCTACTCAGGCAACCCTGCTGGGACGTACCGAGGAAACGTTTGAGTCCCTCTATCTTTCGCCCGCACTGTGTGAACAACTTCCTGGAATCGTGAGCGCAACCCTGAAGAAGCCAACGCAGATGTCTCTGCTGTTAGAACGATGCCTGACCAAAACTTACCAGCCGACTTCATCGAGCAACTGAAAGCCATCACCAAGAAACGTCCCAGAGCCGTAGTTGACCACATCCTGGAGCATGGCTTTGTCACGACGGAAGAGCTGACGACGCTTTACGGTTACGAACACGCTCCCCGTGCGGCGCGAGACGTGAGAGAAGAAGGTGTGCCGCTGGAAACGTTTCGGGTGAAGAGTTCCAGTGGCCGGTCTATCGGCGCTTATCGCTTCGGCGACCTCTCCACGGTCAGACGGGATCGTCTCGGCGGACGTGTCACGTTCTCGAAGGGCTTCAAAGAACGTCTCATTCAGAGCGACGGTTCCCGCTGCGCCATCTGCGCAACGGCTTACGAGCCGCGCTACCTCCAGGTGGATCATCGTGTCCCCTACGAAGTGCTGGGCGACAGATCGCTGAGTGACCGCAAGATCGAAGATTATATGCTTCTCTGCGCCTCATGCAACCGGGCAAAGTCCTGGTCATGCGAACACTGCGAGAACTGGCTGGTCGCAAAGGAGCCGAAAATCTGTGCCACCTGCTATTGGGCTTTTCCTGAGAACTACCAGCACATCGCCCTGCGACCGATCCGCCGTCTTGACCTCACGTGGTCAGAGGGTGAGACAAGCGTTTATGACCGGATCAAGGCGCAGTCCGAAGCCGTACAAGAAGCGATGCCGGAGTTTGTGAAGGACATACTCCGCAAACATCTGGAACATTGAAGGCGCTGATGGAGACACCCGCGTTTTTTAAGTCACTGCGGGAAAGTTATGAATGGAGAGAGTATCATGGCCGGTGACAAGCGCCCGATCACGGATGAAGACCTGCTGCGGCTCAGTTTCGTCGGCGACCCGCAGATCAGCCCGGACGGCTCCCGCGTGGCCTTCGTCCGGCGGTACGTGGATCGGGACAAGAACACCTACCGGGGTGAACTCTGGCTGGGGCCGGCGGACGGCTCGGAGCCGCCGCGCCGCTGGACCGGCGGGGCGTGGAGCGACGGCGAGCCGCGCTGGTCGCCGGACGGGTCGCAGATCGCATTCGTCTCGGACCGGCGGGACGAGAAGGCACAGATCTTCCTGCTGCCCACCGATGGCGGCGAGGCGCGGCCTTTGACGACACTGAAGGAAGGCGCCGTCAAAGACCTGTGCTGGTCGCCGGACGGGACGAAGATCGCGTTTCTGTACCGGGCCACGCCCCCAGCGTACACCAAGAAAGCCGTGGAAGAGCGGAAGGCCAAGGGCCTGTCGTCGCCGCCCCGCGTCCACACGCGCCTGTTCTACCGGCTGGACGGCTTCGGCTACTGGGACGACTCCTTCCGGCAGGTCTGGGTCGTGGATGTGCGGACGGGCGAGACCCAGGCGCTGACCGACGGCGGGTTCTCGTGCGGCGACCTGTGCTGGTCGCCGGACGGCGCGCGGCTGGCGTTTCTGTCGGACCGCCGCCCGGACGGGGACGCCGACAGAGAAGGCGACACCCAACTCTGGACGGTGCCGGCGGACGGCGGCGCGCTCGCCCAAATCCCGGCCCCCGTCGGCGAGAAGGGCGGGCTGGCCTGGTCGCCGGACGGTCGGGACTTTGCCTACGTCGGGAACCCCGACCCGCTGGACAGTTGGGGGACGCGCAACGACCGCGTTTACCTCCTGCCCTCTGTAGGAGGCGAGGCGGCGACCGATCTGACCGGCCCTGCGGACAAGGCCGTGGGCTTTCTGACCCTGTCCGATGCGCGCGACAACGGCGGCCCCGCCGTTGTCTGGTCCGCCGACTCGTCGCGCCTCTTCTTTCCCGTCAGCGAGGGCGGCAGCACGCATCTGTATGCCGTGTCTAGGAACGGCGAAGCTCCCGTCTCGCTGATGCCGGACGGGATGGAACTCGGCGGCTTCAGCGTCTCCCAAGACGGGACGGCGTTCGCGCTGACGCTGGGGACGGCGACCGTGCCGCATGAGGTGTATGTCGGGCGCGCGGACTACGGCGGCCTCGCCGTCCGGCGGGTCTCACGCGCCAACGACGACTGGCTCCGCGAAGTTGCTCTCCAGACGCCCGAGCCGTTCGCCACCGACAACGGCGCGGGCGGGACGGTCCCCGGCTGGTTTCTGACGCCGCCCGACTTCCGCGCCGACGGCACTTTCCCCTTCGTGCTGTACGTCCACGGCGGGCCGCACCTGCAGTACGGCGACGCGCTCTTCCACGAGCTGCAGTGGCTGGCCGCCCAGGGGTATGTCGTGGGCTACGCGAACCCGCGCGGGTCGAAGGGCTACGGCGAGGCGCACACCGGAGCGATCAAAGGGGACTGGGGCGGTCCGGCGATGGAGGACCTCCAAGCCGTCACGGACGGGGCCGTGCGCCGGGGCTACGCCGATCCCACAAAACTCGCCATCATGGGCGGCTCCTACGGGGGGTACATGACGGCGTGGGCGGTCGGCCACACGGACCGGTTCGCGTGCGCCATCGCGGATCGACTGGTCGGCAACCTGCACTCCATGGCCGGCACGTCCGACTTCCCGTGGTCGCACGGGACGTACTACCGGGGCGACGCCTGGGACGACCCGTCCGACCTGTGGCGGCACTCGCCGCTGGCGTTCGCGGGCCGCATCCGCACGCCGCTGCTGCTGATCCACTCCGACGGCGACCTGCGCTGCCCCGTCGGCCAGGCGGAGGAGCTGTTCGCGGCCCTGCGCCTGCAGAAGAAGCCGGTCGAGTTCGTGCGCTACCCCGCCGAGACCTCGCACGGCCTGTCGCGCTCCGGGCCGCCCGACCTGCGCCTGGACCGCCTGGCCCGCAACCTCGCCTGGCTGGACAAGTATCTGAAGCCCGCCGGCGGCTAAAAGAGGCGCTCGACCAGTCCGTAGCCGATCAGGCCGCCCACGATCGTGCCGACGCCCCCGGCCAGGCCGACGGCGGCGGCATGACGCCAGTCGGGGTCGCACAGGGCGACGCGGGCGAGCGGGCCGAGCGTCAGGCCGATCAGCAGTTCGGCGACGATGATGTAGAGCGGCGTGTGGCCGAGCATCCGGCAGTGTCCGTAGCGCCACCAATGGGCGTGGAACGCCATTTCTTCGTAGAACGGGATGTTGACCGCGCCCAGCCCTGCGGTCAGCGCCGTGCCGGCCCGGTCGCCGAAGCGCGCCATCAGGCGCACTCCCACGTAGCCGATCTGCGCGGCGACGATCATCCAGGCGGTCGGCATCCACCAGGGCGACAGGCCGACCAGGGGGCTGTGGGCGACGCCGTAATCCAGCGTGTGCGTGAAGCGGACGCAGAGCGCGTCGGCGGCCAGTTCCCCCACTCCCAGGCACAATCCGAACAGCAGCAGCCGCGCCATGCCCCGGTCTCGGGTCCGGGCGATGTAGCCCAGGAACAGCGCCGAGTGGACGGCGCTGAGGCCGGCGGCGCTGCGCCCGTCCGACCAGGGCCGGTCCCGCAGCAGCGTCACCGCGACGAGCGAAACAAAAATCGTGAACAGGACGAAGCGGAGGCGGTCACGTCCGAGAACCTGCTCGCCCCGCCCATACGTCGCCAGGTGAGGCGCATCACTCATGCTTCTCATCATACCCCGGCGCAAGGCGGATGGCCGTCAGGAAGTTGGCTCGGCGAGGAGGCGCGTGACGGCGGCGCGGTAGGTGGCGAAATCGCGTGGCCCATCCCAGCGGTATCGGATGCGTCCCTGCCGGTCGATGAGTACGGAAACGGGGACCTCGTGGATGTTGCCGTAGGCGGCCAGTATCTGGTCTGTGGCCTGCGCCTGACGGTAGGAGACCCGGTGCGCCCGACACCAGTCAGCCAACGTCGCGGCGCTGGTCTCGCTGAGGGCGACGCCGACGATGTCGAGCTTCTGGGACCGGTAGACCGAGTCCAGCCGCACCAGATCGGGAATCTCCTGCTGGCACGGCGGACACCATGTCCCCCAGAAGTTGAGCAGGGTGAGCCGGCCCTGCTGCGACGCGAGCCGCACCGGAGCGCCGCTCAGGTCCCGCAGGTCGAAGTCCGGCGCGGGGTCCATGCGCTGCGGGCGCAGCGGCGACAGCGGGGCGGAACCCGCCGGTTCATACTGCCGTCGGCTCCGCGTCCACCAGTCAAGCCACTGATCCCGAGCGGCGCGCTTCCGCGCGGGTATGGCGAGTGTGCTGGCATAGAACGGCTGCCCGGTCTGCTTCCGCAGCGCGCCCATCGCCAGGTTCACGACGGCCGGATCGGAGTCGTCCAGCGCGCCGATCAGGTATGGAACGTCAAGACGGTCGCCTTTCAAACACATCCGGGATGCCGCCGACTCGCGCAGCCAACTGGCTTCGTCCCGCAGCCCGCGCCGGAGCAGGCGGCGGCCTCGGGCCGAGTCGATACGGGGCAGGACTTCCATCGCACGCTGCCGGACGGCGGCGGACGAGTCGGTGAATGCCGCTTCGACGGCGTCGGCGGAGGCCGCTCCCGTCTGCGCCTCGAGAGCGTCCACGGCGGCGAAGCGCAGCCCTGGACTCGGGTCGTGGGACATACGAACGAGTTGAGTAAGCCTCTGAGCCGCCGGCGTGTCCGCCTGGACCTCGCTCAGCGCCAGCATGGACTCCTCGGAGTCGCTGTGCAGGCGGTCCTGGAGCGAAGGCGGTCGGTGCGTCCCGTAGGCGGTCACGACCGCCACGGCGGCGACCATCAGAAGCACGATCAAGAGCGCGCGCGTGCGGCGCGTGGTCGGCCCGCGCCGCGAAAGCGATGTGTCTGCCTGCATAGTGAAAGCCCCTTCGCCGTCGATACGCCTTTTCTACAGACAAACAGGGGCAGAAGTTCACAGGCGCCCCCACTCACCTCCCGGCGCGGGCGAATCGGGTATGATAGGGGCGTGATCTCCGTTCAGAAACAGGGCCTGCGTCAGCTCGACTGGTCGGTCATCGGGGCCGTCCTGCTGATCTGCTGCGGCGGATTGTTCGCCATCAAGAGCGCCAAGCATGTCGATGCCCACGCCCTCGACTTCGTCCGCAAGCAGGCGGTCGGGGTCATCGTCGGCGGGGCCGCGCTGCTGGGGCTGGCGCTGTCGGATTACGGCTGGCTGCTCAAGCGCTTCGGGCGCTACCTGTATCCGGTCAACCTGGCCGCGCTGCTCGTCGTCATGAAGGTCGGCCACAACTCGCATGGGGCCGCGCGCTGGATCTCGCTCGGGCCGGTGCAGATCCAGCCGTCGGAGTTCGCCAAGATCATCCTGATCTGCACGCTGGCGCTGTTCCTGGTCAAGCACGCCGACACGGTGCGGGCCTGGCCGACCGTGCTGCACGCGCTGGGCCACATCGGCGTCCCGATGCTGCTGATCGCCAAGCAGCCCGACCTGGGGACGGCCCTGGTGCTGCTGTCGATCTGGTTCGGCATGATGGCCGTCGGCGGGGCGCGGGCGTCGCACCTGCTGCTGATCCTGCTGGCGGGCGTGACGCTGTTCGCGGCCATGTGGCACTTCAACATCGTCCTGAAGGACTATCAGAAGAGCCGCCTGACCGTGTTCCTGAACCCGGACGCGGACCCGAGCGGCACGGGCTACCACATCCACCAGAGCGAGATCGCCATCGGGTCGGGGCAGATGGGCGGCGAGGGCTACGGGCGCGGCACGCAGAGCAACGGCAATTTCATCCCCGAGCAGCACACGGATTTCATCTTCACGATCATCGGTGAGGAGGGCGGCTTCATCGGCTGCGTGGTCCTGCTCGCGCTGTACCTGCTGGTCCTGGAGCGCGGCGTGGCGGCGATGGCGGACTGCGAGGACCGTCTGGGGCGGCTGCTGGCGGCGGGGGTGCTGTCGCTGCTGACGTTCCACGTCGTTGTGAATGCGGGCATGACGATGGGCATCATGCCCGTGGTCGGCGTCCCGCTGCCGTTCTTCTCCTACGGCCTGAGCAGCCTGCTCGTGAATCTGTCCGCCATCGGTCTTCTGCTGAGCGTCGCCGCCCGCAAGCATCGGGTGATGTTCTAAATCACGGCACGTGTAGGGGCAGGCCCCCGTGCCTGCCCTTCTCGTAGGCAACAAAGGCCGGGCAACAAAGGCCGGGCAACAAAGGCCGGGCAGAGGGCGGAAGAGGAAGAGGAAGAGAAGAAGAGGAAGAGAAGAAGAGGGCAGGCACAGGGGCCTGCCCCTACAATCCTAGTTCCCGCTTCACCTCGCCGAACTTCTCGATGGCAAAGGCCAGATCGTCCTGCGAGTGGGCGGCGGAGATCTGGGTGCGGATGCGCGCGCGGCCTTTCGGCACGACGGGGTAGGAGAAGCCGATGACGTAGACGCCCTTGGCGAGCAGGGCGTCGGCGACGCGGGCGGCCAGGGCGGCGTCGCCGAGCATGACGGGGACGATGGGGTGCTCGCCGGGCAGCAGGTCGTAGCCGAGCCGGGTCATGCCCTCGCGGAAGAACTCGGTGTTGGACTCCAGTTTGTCGCGCAGGGCGGTGGAGGCGGACAGCATCTCCAGAATCTTCAGCGACGACGCGACGATGGGCGGGGCGACGGAGTTGGAAAAGAGATAGGGGCGCGACCGCTGGCGCAGCAGGGCGACGATCTCGCGGCGCCCGCTGGTGTAGCCGCCGCTCGCGCCGCCCAGAGCCTTGCCCAGCGTGCCGGTCAGGATGTCCACGCGGCCCATGACGTTGTGGTACTCGTGGGTGCCGCGCCCGTGCGCGCCTAGGAAGCCGACGGCGTGGGAGTCGTCGACCATGACGAGCGCATCGTAGCGCTCGGCCAGGTCGCAGATCGCGGGCAGGTTGGCGATAAAGCCGTCCATCGAGAACACGCCGTCCGTGGCGATCAGGCGGGTGCGCGCGGACTGCGACGCCCGGAGCTGGGCTTCCAAATCCGCCACGTCGCTGTTCTTGTACCGAAAACGCTGCGCTTTACACAGGCGGACGCCGTCGATGATGCTGGCGTGGTTCAGTTCGTCCGAGAGGACGGCGTCTTCCGGGCCGAGTAGTGTCTCGAACAGGCCGCCGTTGGCGTCGAAGCAGCTCCCGTAGAGGATCGTGTCCTCGGTGCCGAGGAAGTCGCTGAGTTTGGCCTCCAACTGTTTGTGGACGCCCTGGGTGCCGCAGATGAAGCGGACCGACGCCAGGCCGTAGCCCCAGCGCGCCAGCGCCTCGTGCGCCGCCGCGAGCACGTCCGGGTGCTCGGCCAGGCCGAGATAGTTGTTGGCGCACAGGTTCAGGACGGGGCCGCCGTCGCCCACCCGCACATGGGCGTCCTGCGGGGTCGTGATGACCCGCTCGTTCTTGAACAGCCCCGCCTCGCGGATGCCGTCGAGTTCGCTGGTCAGTCGTTCTTTGACACTGCCGTACATAGAATGCTCCGAGTTCCGCTCACCCCCAGGACTGAAGTCCTGGGCTATGGAGTGCATTCTGCCCGCCTTCGCGGGCGAAAAGGCGTCAATCTCTCCTGCGCCCGCGGAGGCGGGCAGAATGCTCTTCTCAGCCAGGACTTCAGTCCTGGGCGCCTCTGGGCATCTCCGCCTAGCCGATGTCATTCCAATCCAGAATGACTTTGCCCGAGTGGCCGGAACTCATCACTTCAAAGCCTTGCTCGAAGTCTCGGGCGGGGAAGCGGTGGGTGATGATGGGGGCGATGTCCAAGCCGCTTTGCAGCATCACGGACATCTTGTACCACGTCTCGTACATCTCGCGGCCATAGATGCCCTTGATGGTCAGCATGTTGAAGACGACCTTGTTCCAGTCCACGTCCATCGGGGCGGAGGGGATGCCGAGCATGGCGATTTTGCCGCCGTGGCACATGGCGTCGATCATGCCGTGGAACGCCGCCGGGTTGCCGGACATCTCCAGGCCCACGTCGAAACCTTCCTGCATCCCGAGCTGCGCCTGCACGTCGGCCAGGCTGCCCTTTTTGCCGTTGCGCGCGACGGTCCCGCCCATCCGACGCGCCAGGTCCAGGCGGTACTCGTTGACGTCCGTGACGACCACGAACCGCGCGCCGGCGTGGCGCGCGACGGCGGCGGCCATGATGCCGATGGGACCCGCGCCCGTCACCAGCACGTCTTCGCCCAGGGTGGGGAACGACAGGGCGGTGTGGACGGCGTTGCCGAACGGGTCGAAGATGGCGTCGACATCAAGGTCCACGCCGGGCCGGTGGTGCCAGACGTTGGTCATCGGCAGCGAGATAAATTCGGCGAACGCGCCGGGCCGGTTGACGCCGACGCCCTGCGTATGGGCGCACAGGTGACGCCTGCCCGCCAGGCAGTTGCGGCACCGCCCGCACACCACGTGACCCTCGCCGCTGACGACCTCGCCGGGGAAGAAGTCGCTGACGTTGGGACCGACCGCGACGACCTCGCCGACGAACTCATGGCCGACCACCATCGGCACAGGGATCGTCTGCTGCGCCCAGGCGTCCCAGTGGTAGATGTGCAGG
>CAXUCQ010000058.1:0-2394 GCA_964249295.1 uncultured Armatimonadales bacterium
AGCGACAGCGTCGAGGCGATCATCAGCCAGCGGGGGTAGCGCAGGTCGCTGAACGCATTGATCAGCAGGAAGGCCGCCACAAGCGGAAAAAAGGCCGCCGGGCCTGAGATAAACGTGAACGTCCCCGCCGGTCGGATGTGTCCCAGCGCTCCGTCAAGCTGGCCGTTGACGCTTCCCGCCGCCCCCGCGTTGAGCCAGGACGTCGGTGACGCCTCGAACTGCAAGACCATCAGCAGCGCCATGGGGAGGGCAAAGACCAGCGTCCAATAGCCGATCTTGCGCACGTCCCAGAAGTCGAACACGCGGGGGATGACGAAGATGAGCGGCAGCTGGACGAAGTCCGCCTGGAAGCCGAACAGGGCGACGACCGGGGCATCCTGCAGGACGTACAGACCGGCGAACAGTGCGGCGGCGGCGAGCAGGCCGCAACACACGACCCAGCGGTTGAACGGAAAAACGTGCGCCTGGATCGCCAGGGCGTAGATCGCGATCACGATGGGGGCGCGGACGAGCAGCAGGGGGTTGGACAACCCCGGCACGACCCATTTGCGCAGGACACCCTCAAAGATGAGCAGCCCAAAGTAGGCCCAGATCAGCCGTCTGATCGCGACGATGTTCGGCGAGTAGTTCATGGCTTAACGGTCAAGTTCGGCGCGGACGATTTGCGTCAGGGCATTCCGATAGTCTTCCCAGGTTCGACGCTGAGCAGTTTCCCAGGCGGCCCGGCGCATATCCGCAAGTCGGGCGGGGCAGTCGAGCAGCAGGCCGATCTTTTCTGCGATGGCCTCCGGCGAACGGATCGGGACGAGAAACCCGTCCTGGCCGTCCGTGATGACGTCGGGGCCGGCGGTGTGGGGCGTCGCGACCACGGGCAGACCTTGCGACATGGCCTCCAAGATGACCAGCCCGAAGCCCTCGAAGAGCGATGGGAACAGCAACAGATCGTGGCGGCGCATCTCAGCCAGGATGCCCGCGTGGGGCAGCGACTCGACCCAGCGGTGACGCCCGAGCGCGGCGTTCAGCGGCGCGCAGTCCGCGACGGGCCGGGTGCCGATGATCGTCAGTTCGACGTGCTTCTGGACGCTCTCGACGGCCCGGAGCAGATACGACAGGCCTTTGCGCTGGGTCAAGGAGCCGACATACAGCAGGCGCAACTTGGGCGGCGGGGCGTCCGTCGTCGGCGCGGCGGTCGCGGGCGGAGCACCGTAGGGGACGACCTGGACCCGGCCCGCGAACGCGGGGGCCGTTTCGAGCGTCCGCCGGGTGAAGGCGCTGGCGACGAAGACGACATCGGCGAGGGCCAGCTCCTCGTCCTTGCGCCTGAGTTTGGCCGGGCTGTCCTGCGTCCCCGTCAGCGTCGCGGCCCACTCCGGCTCGCGCTCCTGCTCCTCGGCGTAGAGCGCCTGGGCCGCGCGCCAGTAGCCAATGGGCAGATCGTAGAAGCGTTTCAGGCCCATTTGCCTGGCCCGGCGGAACGTGCCGCAGGCACCGTCTTCCCCAGCGTAGACTCCCCTTAATTGTGACACATGAGGCAGGCGTTTGGCGACGCGCCGGTCCAATGCGCCAAAAACGGCATCGACGGACAGCGGCCCGGTCTCGTGCCGTCCGAGGGCGCGCAGGCCAAGCTTGGGCGCCAGCAGGCGCCCCGCCTCGCGCCAGGGCATCGTGCGGGTGCGGCCACGGGCGCAGTCCGGGAATGTCCGCCGCGCGAGCTGCTGCCGGAGGCCGCCGGGCAGGAGACGGGCCAGGGGCGACTCGGGGTCCCAGTCGATGCACGTCCAGAACTCGGCCAGCAGATCGTCATCGCAGAGCGCCTGCAGCGACTGCCGCACGTTAGCGTTCCCGGTCGGGTGGGCGTAAAGAATCACCGGCGGGCGGCCTCGAAGACTTCCAGATAAGCGTTCGCCACGGCGGCGGGCGTGTGGCGGGCAAGATGATCAGCGGCCTGTTCCCGGTAGGCGGCCTGCCGGGCCGGGTCCGTCAGCAGTCCCGCCAGCGCCTGGGCCAGCGCGGGCGCATCGCCGTTGGGGAACGTAGGGCCGCCGGGACCGATGGCGTCTGGGAGGCCGCCGCCTTCCGAGCCGACGACGACGCAGCCGCAGGCGAGGCCTTCCAGGGCGACGATGCCGAACGGCTCCGCCCAGCGCGACGGCACGACCAGGATCTGATGCCGGTTCAGCAGGCGCACCAGCTCGTCGCCATTCTTTGCGCCGACGAGCGTGACTGTGTCTTCCACCTGCAAGTCCCGTGCCAACTGCTGTAGCGATGCTCGTTCCGGCCCGTCCCCGATGACCGTCAGGCGGGGCGTCAGTCCCTGCGCCCGGAGCAGGCCGAGCGCTTCCAGCAGCACGTCGGCCCCTTTGTCGCTGACCAGACGGCCCAGGAACACCAGTT
>CAXUCQ010000058.1:2404-11473 GCA_964249295.1 uncultured Armatimonadales bacterium
ATCTCCGGCACCAATCGGAACAGGTCGTCGCGGTAGCAGTTGCCGATCACGACGGAGGGCGACGGCGCGCGCTCGGCGACGGCCCGACTGATCGAAACGCTGGTGGCAAATCGGCAGAGCCTATCTTTGGCGCGGTCCTGCCAGCCGCGCGTGCCGTCGGTGCGCGTGGTCCAGGTCTGGTGCGTCACGACCCAGGGTTTGCGGGCGGCCAGCGCGGCCCAGGCGGTTTGCAGGCTGATGTTGTTGTGGAAGAAGACATCACACCACCAGGCCAGCCGGAGCAACTGCCCCTTGCCGGGCTGCCGAACAACTTCGTAGGCGAACGCATCGGGGGCCGGGTTGGGCGTCTGCGTCACGACCCGGACCTCATGCCCCTGCCGTGTGAACTCGTCCGCGAGCGTGGCCGACATCGTCTCAATGCCGCCGACCGCCGGGGCAAAGACATAGGAGGCAAGAAGTATTCTCAACAAGGTACCTGGTCAGTAATGATCACGGCAGAACTGTATAATCTTTCTGCGTCCCCGTATCTTATCGTGCCGTACATTTTCATCTTTGAAGAGCATTCTACTTGCGGCACACAGCAATAGGTATTCTGCTTTAAGCCTTGTTAGCACTATGAATTTAGCTAGCCCAGGATATTTAACTTTATCAAACTTCCTGAGTAAGTACCAGCGGTTTTGATAAAAGCGCAACACTCGTCGGCTGGTAACTTGTGGGGAACCGCCGCCTTTGTGGAAGGCGATCAGCCGGGTCGCTATTGCAAGACTCCATTGGGAACGATTGACTCGCATACTGAAGTCATGATCCAGATCGAGCCAATCGAATTGCTCATCGAAGCCGCCCAAATCATCAAATGCTTCTTTCCGCACGGCCATTGAGCATGTGTAGATTGAAAGGTTGTGCCTCGATTTGTTCTGGAACTTTTGGTACTGCGCGTACATCGCTTGTCCGAGGAGTAGACTGGACAAACCCGGTTCGACATCACTGGAAGCCGTTGGATTATTATTCTCATCGACCGTCCTAAAGCCCAAAAGGGCTAGGGTGGTGTCACTGGAGAATGCGTTGACGACGTCATCGAAATAATCGTTCAGCGGCTTCGCGTCGGCATCGAAAAGAACAACAATGTCGGTGTTGAGAAGCTGAATGCCTTTGTTGAGGGATTTGACCAGTCCAAGGTTTGTTTCGTTGCGAACCACTGTTACCCGCGCGTCTATGGTCTGAGGCGGCGGTTGTGTCGAGCAGTCGTCGATTAATAAAACGCGGCTCAAACGTGGGCCGCATAGCCGAAGATGAGCATCAACGCAACTCAGGGCGATGTTCCAACTGTTATAATTAGTGACGAGGACACCGACAGTGAGAGCCATGTCAATCATTATGCCTCTGGTTGGAACCGAGATCGTTGAGCATCTGTGTCGCCACACGGGCGAGACGGGATTGAGATGGGACTCGTTTTAAGCCGTTAAAGAAGCTACAGCAAGGGTAAGTGTCATCAACCTTGTGCAGTAGTGGCTCAATACTCTGCCCCTCCGCATTGTCGAAAGAATAGCGTACATCGTCTCTGTTGACGATCACAGGCAGGCCGTGGTCCAGCATGGCCGCGACAGAACCGCTCTTACCAATCAGGCTGTACGGTGAGGTCGCGATGCCAAAGTCCAATGAGTTTAGATACTGCGAAACGCGCGGCGCGGGTTGCTCGCCAATCTTGCAGAAGCAAATCTGTGGCGAATACTGCCGCGCCAGAGTGTCCCACAGTGTCTCGCCAGGACCCAGGCGGCCAATCGACAGCAGTATGATCTGCCGCGAGCGCCGCGCCGCCGCTTCCTGCAACGCCGTCAATAGCGGTTCCGGCGGCCATGACTGATGCAGGGTGCCGAAGAAGCCGCCCAGCCAGAAGTCGGAGCGGTTCGTTTTCGCAATGTTGATGTTCGCCCTATCCAGTTCCGCCCACAGCCACTCGTCGCCGTTTTGTGTCGAGACGGGGACGTTCCCAAACAATGGCAGGGGGAGCGCCGTCACGCCGGAACTCTGCAGCAGAGTGACATAGGTGCTATTGCTGGTGTGTATGACATCGGGCGTCAGTTGCGTAACAAGGCTGAGGATCAATTTTTTTTGGAACATCCCGACAGCACGGTGCTTTAGAGGGGACCCCATAGCCCCGCCGATCCACAGTTCGTGGAACATGATCTGGGTCTTTCTGCCCTCCACGAGCGGGAGCAGATGACGCCGCAGGCCATGAACTAGGCCCTTGGGGTGGAAGGCATAAGGAACGAACTGCAAACTGACCCAGTCTGGCGCGAACTCCGTCAGCTTTTGTTGCGCGATCTTGACGCGCTCCAGCCAGGGCAGCACGGCGGGTAGCCGCAAGTGCAATAGGCCATCTGACTGCGCCTCTGAGACATAACGGTCATTCAGCGCAATGGTGCAGCACTCATGGCCTTGCCGACTACACTCCTGCGCCAAGAGCCGGGTGTAGTCCCCAACGCCGTCTCGGCCCGGCTCTAAACTACTGTTGAGAAAAGCGATCTTCAATGGACATTCAACCGAAGTTTGTGTACTACAAGTTCAAGTTCAGAGTAACGACCGTCTTCTAAAAGGTCATCTGTGCTGTTCTTCTTTCAGCAACAGCCTCCATTCTCTCTTTGAGACGGGTGGCGCAAGTGTTCCAGTTCAAGTCTGATTGATAGTATTTGAAACTGGACAACGCCAAGGCTTCGTATTTTGGCCGGTCATCAACCAAGCCCTTAATACGTTGTGCGTAGGCGAGTGGTTCAGCCTCTAGCTGCAATGTGTAGCCATTGATTCCGTTTTGTATCACGGAACCCACTCCACCCGACAGCGTTGAGATCGTAGGCACTGCGTAAGAACCAGCCTCACAGAATACCACAGCAGAACATTCAGCGCGCGTCGGCAGCAACAAGAAGTGATTCGATAGCATCAGCGCCTTCAACGCACTCTGTCCATCCTGAGACGCTTTTGATATATAGCCGTGCGCGGTTATAAAAATTTTGTCTTCATGCTTTTTAGGCAAGGCACATCCGGCAAGATGAAGTTCCGTCGGAACACCCATATCGTTCAGTAGGCGGGCCGTTTCCACCGCAATGTCGCCGCCTTTCCGACCCCAATCTTTGCCGAGGAACAACAACCGTAGCGTCGAGCCTCGTTTAGCTTTAATCACGGCATCGACTTCGTTCTCATTCAGGCCCGGCATATTGGCTCCGAAGGGAACGAAGCAAAGATTTTCTTGCGGGACGCCATATTCACGGGCGGCGCAGTCACACGCCCACTGTGAGGAATAAAACATCTGGGAGCAACGTGTTAATGCTTTAGCTTCGACCCGCATAGCCTGCTTCATGGATATAGGCTGTACAGCGTCAACAGAGCCGTATAAACCTGTCAAACCACGGATTGTGGCGTCTTGATATGCAAACAGTGGCACTTTTGCAGTCACATAGCTGAGTGGCGGTGTCGAAGGCGCGAACACGGCATCATAACTTCCTTCCCGTACCTTTTGATCAATCAGCCTGCCCATGTGTCTTGCATTGCTTTCTCGATGACTCCATATGAGGTACTTGCCTGTTAGTCGCTCAGTCGCCGACATGATTGCTCTGTCTAAGAAATTGACTGGCTTTGCAAGTGGGCCAAAGTGATCAACCGTTTCGAACACCTGCTTTAACGCCGAGTAAATATAGTAATTAAGCCCCGACCAGATCTCGACATCAACTGGGTTACTACTCGAAGCGTAGAGTATTTTCTTCATGTAAAGCTGAGCAATTCGTTTGGAATGGTAGGCCACTTCAATGCCGTTTTATAATCCGACCGAATCCAGCCGCAATTTGTAGTCTTCGCTTTATGTTTCTGAGATGAGAGCGTTCATACAGACGAATAGGATGTTCGACATTGTTAAAGAACTCCTTATCTGCTTTACCAGGTGGCATACCACGAAGGGCATTATAGATAAGCTTGCGGTCCCAGGGCTTTGGCGCAGCAACCGCGTGTGACATTAAGAACCCACCTTCAACGAAATCCATGCCATCCGGTCCGACTGTGCTGAGGGGACACTCTGTCGTCATTGCCATAAGATTTAGCGCATCCTGATCCTGCTTCTGGAAATAGTCTGTCCGATCAGTAGGTCTACCCCATCTAATATCAATTCCCTGGCGTAGGATATGATCGAAGATGTTTTGCCAATCATAGATGGCCGCCTCATAATGCTTATGCACACCTAAGAATCCACCATTAAAATATTGATTTAGCGATCTTGAAAGCTGGAAACCGCCTGATGTGAGAAAGTTAGCCCAGTACACACGAACTGGATGGTCGTTAGGCATTTTCTGATTCGCCAGGTCTTCACAGAGTGCAACGCCGCAACTTGCCCATTCCTCAAAAAATGTCCAGCGGCATTTGACAACAATATCAGGATCGAAGTAGAACAGTCTTTCCGCATCAGGGCAATAGTTTTTCCACAGATCTAACATGAATGTCGGCTTATAATTAGTGAAATGCATCTCTGTAATGATTGGTACAAACCGAATTCTACACCCTTCTAAGACCTCGAATTCTTGGTACTGCGCACACTGCCCTACACTCTTAGCCCAAGGTGGTAACGCACCCCGGTATCCGGCCCAAACTACCCCTCGAAAACCGTGTTTATAGAGTGAATTAACCAGCGCCCCTAAGCCATAATGGTAGTCACCCTCGAACAAAGTACAAACAGCAGAAGTCATGCCTAAGCATCTCGCCGCAAGATAAAGTTTGGCAGCCGCATTAAAGACTCCGGGAAATAATATATTGCTTCCGCATTAAGTTTCATAGCTGTGGCGAACTGTCGAACTGACAATGCTACATTTGCCTGTGTACGCAATCCAGAAAAATACCCCGCGCGTGCATCAAGCTTCATCTTCTGAATAGCTTTGCCACACAAGGAGCAACCGATATGTATGTTCTGGTAAGCATTTAATAGTTTCATGCGACCCAAATAAACGCGCTTCGCATTGGCACTTGAACTAAGGCTGCCCTCAGTGATTCTATAATCTGCCAGCGTTTGCCCACACGTAACTACTTTATAATGTAGTGCAATCCGTATCCACATATCCCAGTCTTCGCAATATTCATATGCTGTATCGAACATACCTACTTCATCGAGAATATTGCGTCGGAAAACTGCTGTAGGAACTTGCATATCCCAGGTTCTTAAGAGAACATCGTGAATATCAAGGACTTGATTGTCTGGCACTTTAACTTCGTTGCCAGAGTGTGGGCTGTTCCCGAAAATGCGGAAACTGGAGAAGCAAAGAGCCACAGCAGAGTCGCGGTCAAAGTATGGAACCTGTTTTTCAAGTTTTTGTGGCAACCAGCGATCATCCGAGTCAAGTAGAGCGATCAGTTCACCCCTGCTATGCTCGATTGCCGTGTTACGGGCAGCGGACAAGCCCGCATTGTCTTTACGAATATAGCGAATGCGATCGCCATATCGAGCGGCGACTTCTGGTGTGTCGTCTGTTGATCCATCATCAACGACAATAATTTCCACAGATGGATAGGTCTGATTAAGAACACTATCAACGGCTTCGGCCAGAAAACGGCCTTGGTTGTAGCAAGGAATGATGACACTGACGGTTTTCATACAGAGGCCTTAGAAAGAGGAGCACAATAAGAAAGTTCTCGGAAGCCGCGGAAAGCTCGGAAGATATAAATCAGTGTGCCAGGGATGCCCGGAACGCTACTGATTAAAACAACCCCTTTTACCGTGCTTAGGTCGAGAAAAGGGAACAATGCGATCTGTGTCGCAATGCCTATTGGCACCTGAAGCCACGACCATTCCATCCATGCACGCGAGGCATTCAACGCGAAAAGTGTCCCGGTGATTGTTGATATAACAGTACCTAAAATCATGTATTTCAGGTCTGTCTCCAAATGAGAGTAGTGCTTGCCAAGAAGCCAAAGTAGTGGCACGGGCGCGCACATGGCTACTAGCATTAAGATCCCAGATAATAGAACAAAACAGGCCATAATTTGCAGCCACATGGCTTTCAACCTGCTGGGGTCCTGGCAACGAGCAAACCGAGGCAACATAATGCTGCTCATCACTGAACCAATGATGGAGAGCATAGCTGTTAAGCGACCAAGAGCGCCAACCTCGGCGATGCTGTTTGTGTTGCCGAAATACGAGATGAGGAAAATCATGAGTTGGCCGTGAACGCAATAGCCAACAGTGGTTAAAGCCTGTTGCTTAACCACCCGGAGGATGGTTCGTTTGTCCTCGGCGTTGGTCGGGGCCTGCGGGTCAATCGTCCCCGCCGTCCAGCATTTGAGGAGGACGTACTGGAGGCCGAAGGAGAGGGAGGCGACCAGGACGCCGACGGCGGCGTTGACGAACGTGAGGCAGGCGGCGGCGATCAGGGCGAGGCGCGCGAGGCTGGAGTACAGGTCGAGTTTCTGCAACTGGTCGATGCGCCCGTGCAGGCGCGGCACCATGGTCAGCACGTCGGAGGTCAGGCGGTAGCTGGCGCCGAGCAGGACGGCGATGGTCAGCAGGACGGCGTAGACGGGGCCGGTGCCGTTGCGGAGGAGCATCCAACAAAGCACTGGCAGGGCGATGCCGCCGCCGATCCAGGCGAGCTTTTTGCGGACGTGCAGGCCGGTGGCGATCAGTTCGCTGAAGCGTTTGTTGTCCTGCCAGACCCGGCCGCCGGTCGCCGACAGGGCGCTGCCGACGCCCACATCGGCCAGCAGCAGCAGGGTGGCCTGCATGGTGTTGGCGAGCGTGAAGTAGGCGTACTCGCGCTGGCTGAGGGTGCGGATCAGCAGCAGGCCGCTCACGAGGCCGACCGCCTGCACGACGATCTGGACGGAGACGAACTTGGCGAGGATGCCGCTCCAGCGTTTGGCCTGGGCGACGGCGTGGCGGCGCGGGGTGGGGGCGGCCTCGGCTTCGATTGTGGCGACGGTGTTGCTAATGGGTCTGTTTCCAATAGTCACGGAAGGCCCGCAGGCGCGGCAGGGACTCCAGGTCTTTTTTGCGGCGGGTCGCTTCCTTGCTGGCGATGATGTCGTCCGGGTGGCAGACGGGGAAGCCTTCGACTTCCACATGCCGCTTCCAGGCGTCCTCAAAGCGTTCGATGCCGTCCGGTGCAAAGATCAAGTCGAGGTCAAAGGGGCCGTCCTTCAACTGCACGAAGTCGCGCCCGCGTTCGATGTCCTGTTCCTGGCTGGGCGTCAGCGCGAACCCTAAGTCGAGCAGTCCTGCGACCAAAGCACGCCCGTTCTGTGGGGAGCGCTCTACAAAGATGTCGGCATCCTGGGTCGTGTCGGGGAAGCCCAGCAGGACGGCTCCCGATTTGCCGATGAACAGGTAGCGGGCGCCGTGGGCGGCCAGCGCATCGCGGATTTCTTCCGCCTGCCGGTACTCAAACGCGGCCATAGCCGAGCCACTCCGGCAGGTTGGCCTCGCACCACTGGCGGTACTCTTCCATGGTGTCGAAGGCGCGGTAGGGCGCGTCGTCGAGGACGGGCTTGTAGGTCTTGATGAAGGCGTAACGCATCCGCTGGGCCAGAGGGCGGCGGCGGGCGGCCTCGAACTCTTCCCACCACTCGCGCGGGATGCCGGACGTTTCTGTTGTCGTGACGCTGTTGCTCATCGGGTGCGGGCTAGAAACCGCCGGTGAAAAGGCGGGTGATGTAGTAGAGGCCGGGGACCTGGCTGATATATTCGCCCAGGCCCTGCTTGCGGTTGCGGGTGGGGACGACCAGGATGTCGCCGGGCTTCAGGTCGGCGTCGGCCACGCGGGCGTCGCCTTTGAGCAGGGCGTCCAGGTTGACGGCGACCAGGCGGCGCGTGTGGTCGGGGCCGAGGCGCAGGATGCCGACCTGTTTCTTGTCGCCGTCGGGGGTGGGGCCGCCGGCCTCGGCGATGGCCTGGGTGATGGGCAGGGTCTCGCCGTCGGGGATCAGATAGACCGCCGGGGCGCGGACCTCGCCGAGCACGGCGATCTTCTGCTTGTTCTCGGGGATGAGCAGGGTGTCGCCGGCGACGAGCCGGGTCTTGCCGACGGGGTCGCCGAGGTTGAATTGGAGCGGGTGCAGGTCCAGGGTCTGGACGCGGCCCGCGTGCATCAGTTGGGCCTGGGTCAAGGCGGCCTGACTTGTGGCGCTGCCGGCCTCGGTGAGCAGGGACAGCACGGTCATGCCGCCGGTCTGGACGCTGTACTGGCCGGGCTTGCCGACCTGGCCGATGACCTGGACCATGGACGTTTCGGGGTCGCGGGGCGTGAACAGGACCAGATCGCCGGGGGACAGCAGGACGTTTTGGGCGGGGTCGGTGCCGGCCATCAGCGCCACCAGGTCGATGGGGACGGTGCGGGCGCCGCCGTCGGTGACGAGCGTGGCCTGGGTGAGCTGGGCCTCCTGGAGCGGGCCGCCCGTGGCGGCGATCAGCTCGAGCAGCCTCATGCCGGGATGATAATCGTACAGGCCGGGCGTCTTGACGTCGCCCGCGACGCTGATGCGGCGCGGGTGGCTCTGCTGGACGAGCACCGTCACCTGCGGGTCCCGGCAGATGTCGCTGAGTTTTTTGGTCAGGTCGGCTTCGAGGGCGTCCACGGTCTTGCCCGAGGCGCGGATTCTGCCGGCGATGGGGTAGTGGAACGTGCCGTCGGAAAGCACCGTCACGCTCTGGTGCAGCTCGTCATGGCCCTGCACGGAGATGTCGAGCTGGTCGGAGGGGGCCAGGACGTAGTCGCCGGCGGTGACGTCGGGCGCGGGCGCGGCGAACGCCGGTGCGGCGCTCATCGGCGCGGTGTTCATCGGCGCGGTGTTCATCGGCGCGGTGTTCATCGGCGCGGCGAGCGTCGGTGCGGGGACGGGGCCGGGCGCGACCTGCGCGTGGGCCATGCCGATCGGGGCTAGTAGGCCTAACGCCAGGCAGGTGCCGCGCAGGCGGAGTCGATGGTTCAAATGGCTCATTCTTTGGGCGCCTCCGGCGCGGACGGCAGCGCTTTGGCGCCGTTCTTGGCGGCTCTGGCCGGCTTCGCGCCGCCCGGCGCGGCGTTGTCGAGGGCGGGCGTGCTGTAC
>CAXUCQ010000059.1:0-11472 GCA_964249295.1 uncultured Armatimonadales bacterium
GACTTGACAGCGCCTGCGTCAACGGTGCTTCTGTTCGAGGTGAGCGGAGACCCGGCCCTTGTGAGCGATCCATCAGAAGGAACACAAGGGTATACGGCTGTCCCGCTCAGCGGCTTTATGTCGACTGCCGGCGACGGTAATGGAAACATCCTTTGCCGTGTCAAAGGGTTCGACGCGAACCATGTCGTCAGCGTCGTTGACAACGACACGACCCCAACGGTGCAGTATGCGACCGGCGCATTGGGAGCAAGGTGGGCGCCGAACTCCAATCCCGACAGTAAGCCCAAGTGGTTTCAAGGTGAGACAGGACGCCATCAGGACGGGAGTAACTTCGTCCAGGCAGACGGCCATGCAAAATACCTGAGACCGTCTCAGGTGTCGAGCGGTGCCAGCGCAGCGGCACAGGATTGCCATCAAGGGAACTTAGGGAATCAGCCGCAGGACTGTAGCAAGACTTCTCCTGGAGATGCGGCTGGAACGGCAGGCCTAACGTCTTTCAACATCACGTTCAGCACGACATAGGTTGAGTTTCGTGTCGGATGCTGTGCAAGCGGACATGGAGGGGGGTGACGCAAGGCCCAGTAACGTTGGAAAGACCTTACCAAGTTCTGAAAGGGTGAATTTATGCAAATAAGAGCATCTCAATCCGATTTGCCGTTCGTTTTGCTGTGGGCAGAAAACCTGCCGTTGGAGAGCAAGCACCAAGCGGGTCTTGTATTCTCGCCATCGGTCAGCGGAATGATCCAAGGACCTGACACTCCTCACGATCACTTGGAAACGACGGGCGACTTAGTCGCGCAAGATGAAACCTTTGACAGCACTTTCTCTTGACTGCGGTGTTAACACTGTTCAGGGAGCCACCAGACGCTTGGAACGCCAAAGTGTATGATGGCTCCTTTTCTTCTGTCATCTGTGTCTGGCTGGCACATCGAAGTAGCGAGTAACAAAACATGGACAAACTGGTTTTTATCACTTCCTGCTTTTATGAACCTAACGTTACTGCCGTTATCAAGAAGCTCTCCGAAAGAAATGTGTCGTGGTTTCGGTTCAACACGGAAACTTTCCCGCTCATCACTCGGATCGATCTACATTGCTCCTCTCAGGACGAGATGTACGCTATTTTGTCAGATGGCGACACGACAGTAGACACGCGGCAAATCACTTCAAGTTGGTACAGACGTTTCGGCGATTTTCTTCTCAACGATGGACTATCGGGCTATGAGGAAAGTTTCGTCAGGAGCGAGTGTTTAGCACTCGTCCAAAGCGTTTGTAGTCATCTCAACTGCTTCTGGGTCAATCCGCGATCAAATGAACTGCGCGCTAACGTAAAAGTTTATCAGTTGCAGGTAGCCAAAGATACAGGTCTGCGCGTACCAAGAACACTCGTGACTAACCAAGCCGCCGAAGTTCATTCCTTCATCGAGAGCAATGACGGCCATACTCTGTTCAAGCCGGTCGCAGGGGCAGCGGCAGGGGGTAAACCGCCTCAGTTCACAGAGGAGATGCGGAAAACGTACTCAGGCCAATTTGCCTTACCCCCTGCAACACCTGATGGAAATTTTATCAGAGGGAGTATGCTGTATTCGCACAAATTCTCACGCCTGAACATCTGACAAAGATTGATCGAATTGTCGCCTGTCCGGTGACTTTTCAGGAGTACATAGAGAAACGTCTAGAGTTGAGAATCACCATTGTTGGTGAGGACATCTTTGCGGCGGAAATTCACTCGCAAGAACATGAAGAGACAAAAGTAGACTTTCGGCACCTCGCCATCAAACCAGAGGCGATGCCTACTCACAGAATTCACAATCTTCCTCATGAAGTGAGCAGCAAGCTACTTACATTAATGAAGCGCCTAGGCTTGGTTTTCGGGTGCATCGATATGATCTTGACTCCTGAAGGTGAGTACGTATTCCTTGAAGTCAATCCCGCAGGCCAATGGGGTTGGATAGAACACTTTACAGGTATGCCGATCACCAATGCTCTTACTGAAATGCTAATCAGAGGATCGGTCACGGCCTAGTAATTCCTACTTCTGAGCGACACTGCAGGCTCTACTTAAACCACGGTTCATCCTATTTCTGAGGCGGAACTTCCGTCTCTTCGCGGTCGCGGGCGGTCTGCATCACGTCCGGGCCGGTCGCAAGCGCCGGCTCGGGGCCTCGCCGATGCGTGAACCAGCCGTGCACCGCCGCGATCTGCCCCCGCAGCCATTCCCGACTCAACTCCTCGCGCCCGAAGATGCCTTGCGGGCGGGTCAGCATCAGCACGACCAGCAGCAGCGGGTACAGCACCAGGCGGTACTGCTCGATGGGGCGCAGGGCTTCGGGCAGGATCGTGAGGAGGACGGCGGCGATGGCGACGCCGCTGATGCTGCCCAGGCCGCCCAGGACGACCATGACGACCGTGTCGATGGAGCGGACGAACGAGAACTGGCCGTTGGAGAGCGACGGCTGGTACATGGCGAACAGCGCCCCGGCGATGCCCGTGAAGAAGGCGCTGACGACGAAGGCGATGACCTTGTACTTGGTCGTGTTGATGCCCATGGCTTCGGCGGCGATCTCGTCCTCGCGGACGGCCAGAAAGGCCAGGCCGTGGGTCGAAAAGCGCAGGCCGTAGGCGACCCAGACCACGAACACGGCCATCAGTCCGACCCAGAAGAAGTTGGTCAAATGCGGCGTGGTGATGTCGGCGCCGTGCAGCGTCACGCCGTTGAAGGCCGTGAAGCCGTTGACCGCCTTGGTGTTGCGGATGACGACCTGGATGATCTGCGCGAAGCCTAGCGTGATGATGGCGAGGTAGTCGCCGCGCAGGCGCAGGGATGGCAGGCCGACCAGGAAGCCGATGACGGCAGCGGCGAGGCCGCTGACAAGGCACAGGACCAGGATGGGCCAGCCCTGCGCGATGCCGACGGGCGAGCCGTCGGCGGGCAGGTGCCGGAACAGGGGCGTGAAGTGGCCGTAGTCGGCCAGCGCGGCGGCCAGGTACGCGCCGACGGCGTAGAACCCGATGTGGCCGAGCGAGAACTGGCCGGTGAAGCCGTTGACGATGTTGAGCGCGACGGCCAAAATCAGCGCGATGCCGCACTGGATGATGATGCCTTCCTGATAAGGGTCGAAGTTCGGGTTCTCGATCCAGGCGTTGAGGCCGATCAAGAGGCCGAACGTCACGAGGAGGATCAGGAGGCG
Organism: uncultured Armatimonadales bacterium; assembly: GCA_964249295.1. Classification (GTDB taxonomy): domain Bacteria; phylum Armatimonadota; class Armatimonadia; order Armatimonadales; family Capsulimonadaceae; genus CAZZVX01. The sequence goes on from CAXUCQ010000059.1 coordinate 3,189, forward strand.
GCGGACAAGAACGGGCATCGTTAGACTTTCTCCGGCGCGAACTTGCCGAGCAGGCCGGAAGGCCGCACGAGCAGGATGAGGATCAGCAGGAAGAACGCGACGGCGTCGCGGTAGGTACTGGGGATGCCGATGTCCGGGCCGTAGGCGTTCACCAGGGTCTCGGCCACGCCCATGATGAGGCCGCCGAGCATGGCGCCGGGGATGTTGCCGATGCCGCCCAGGACGGCGGCGACGAAGGCCTTCAGGCCGTACAGGACGCCGACCTGGGTGTCGAAGTTGGTCCCCTGGAGGCTGAAGACCAGCACGCCCGCCGCGCCCGCGAGCGCGGCCCCGAGCGCGAACGTGAAGGCGATGACGGTGTTGGTGTTGATGCCCATCAGCGCGGCGGCGTCGGTGTCGAACGAGACGGCGCGGATGGCCTTGCCGATCTTGGTCCGGGTCACGATGAACGTCAGGATCGCCATGAGTATCAGCGACATCAGGAAGATGAATCCATTGCGTAAAGCGGGCGGCAGGTTGATGATGGTCGGGAAGTAGCGCGGCTCCGAGCCGAAGATCTGCGGCAGGACGGTGAAGTTCTCGATGAACAGCGACACGCCGATGGCCGTGATCAGCGCGGTCAACCGGGACGTGCCGAAGGATTTGCGCCGCTGCGTGGTCCGCAGGAGGGCGGCCATCCCCGCCCAGACGGCGGCGCCGATGACGAGACAGACGGCGGTCGGCAGCCCGGCGTCCCCCGCGATGTGGTCGGCGATGTAGCCTGAAGCCGCGCCGAGGAACAGGGCCGGGGCGATCCAGGCCCGCGTCCGCAGCGGTCGGTACGCGGCCTGTTCGATGACCAGACCGAGGACGGCGCAGATCAGCATCGCCGCCAGCAGCACGAGCAATGCGCCGAGCGGCGACGGGATCAGGTGGAGCGCATGGGCGTGCGCGGCCAGTCCGCCGCCGAGCACGGTCGCCGCGCCCAGCCCGGCATACGCCCCGACCATGTACACGTCGCCGTGGGCGAAGTTGATGAGTTTCAGCACGCCGTAGACCATGGTATAGCCCAGGGCGATCAGCGCGTAGATGCTCCCGATCTGGATGCCGATCAGGAGCTGTGCGGCGAGTTGGTGCATCATCAGGTCGGACTCACGCTGGTGACGAAGACCTTTTTGTCACCCTTGATCTGGAGCACGACGGCGGGCTTGACGGCGTTGCGGTCGCTGTTGATGGTGATCGTGCCGGTCACGCCCTTGTAGCCCTGGGTCGCGGCGATGGCGTCGCGGACCTTGGTCCGGTAGGCCGGCGCGGAGTAGTCGCCGTCGGCGGGCTTGCCGGCCCGCTTGATCGCGTCGGCCAGCACGCCCACGGCGTCATAGGCGAGCGCGCCGATGGTGTCGGGCGCCGTGGTGTTGTAGGCCTTTTTGTACTTGCCGACGAAGTTCTGGATGGTCGGGTCGGGGTTGTCCATCGACGAATGGTTCGTGTAGTAGCTGCCCTCCAAAGCGCCGCCCGGCCCGCCGGCGCCTTCGACCAGTTTGGGCGAGTCCCAGCCGTCGCCGCCGAGCAGGGGGACATTCAGGCCGATCTCCTTGGCCTGCTTGGCGATGGGGCCGATGTTGCTGTAGTAGCCGGGGACATAAAGCACGTCGGGGTTGGCGGCCTTGATCTTGGTCAGTTCCGACTTGAAATCGACGTCGGTCTTGACATAGGTCTCGGTGTCCACGATTTGGCCGCCCATCTTGGGCAGGTTCTGGCTGAACACGTCGGAGAGTCCGCGGCTGTAGTCGCTCGTCTGCTCGAACAGGACGGCGGCCTTTTTGGCCTTGAGGTTGGCCGTGGCGAACTTAGCGGCCACCAACCCCTGGAAGGGGTCGATGAAGCAGACGCGGAAGATGTACGGCCCGACCTGGGTGACCTTGGGGTTGGTGGACGACGGCGAGATCATGGGGATGTGGGCGGTGTTGAAGACCGGCGCGGCGGAGATCGACAGCGTCGAGGCGACCTCGCCGATCACGGCGACCGGGCGGTCGTCGACGAGCTTCTTGGCGACGTTCAGCGCGCCGTCCGGCTTGCCCTCGTCGTCGTAGGAAACGACCCTGAGCTTCTTGCCGTCGACGCCGCCCGCCGCGTTGATCTCGCCGACGGCCAGGTTGACGCCGTTGAGCGTGGACGAGCCGAACGTCGCCTCCGAGCCGGTCATCGACCCGTACTCCCCCACCACGATCTCGCTCGTGTCTTTCTTGCCGCCGCAGCCGCTCAGTGAAATGGCCGCCGCGCCGGCGGCGAGCGGCACACAGGCCCAGCGCGCGAACGCGCGTGTCAAACGCATGTTGGAATTCATCCTCCTCAAATGGACGTCAAGAAATGTGAGTTGAAATCAAAGCGAGTGAACGGCGTCGTTCAGGCGGAGGCCGCGGGTGATGACAACGGCGTCACCGGAGGGCCGGCGAGGATGGTGAAGACCTTGTCCAAGCCGGTGATCTGCAGGGCGTGTGCGACCTGCGCGGAGGGTTCCACCAGGACCAGCGTCCCGGCCTTGTCGTTCGTCCGCTTCAGCGCGCCGACGAGAACGCCCAGGCCCATGCTGTCGATGTATTCCAGGGCGGACAGACGCAGCCGTACCAGAGGCTGCGGGCCGTCGAGCAGGGCCTCGAGGAACAGACGGACACGCGGGGCGCTGTCGGAGTCGAGTTCGCCCTGCAGCCAGACTTCCGGCACGCCCTCGACAGACCGGCTTTCGATTCGCAGTTCTGCCACGGCATCACCTCAGACCAGGGGGTCCCTCATCCCACAACCGCTCAGGATAAGCCAATACGAGACTCAGGCCCCGGATTCCTGCCGGGCCGTCGATTTTTTTCGACGGGAAGTCAGGGCGAACGCCGACGAGCCGCAAAACATCCCGACGGTCAGCAGCGTGACGTACAGGCCGAGCACGAAACTGGTCGGGCGGTCAGTAAAGACAACCCGACAGCGCCCGGCGCGGGGCAGAGGCACGGCGCGCAGGCAGTAGTACGCGGTCAGCAGCGGCGCGGGCCTGCCATTCACGGCAACACGCCACCCCGGATGGAGCGCGTCGGCGAGGACCAGAACCGTCGGCCCGGTCGTCTGTGCGGCCACGGCGACGCGGTCCGGGTCGTCCTGAGTGATCGTCGCGGGCAGGGGCGTTCCCGGCGCGGACGGGAAGGAAACCCGCCCCGTCAGGATGAGTGTCGAGTCCAGGTCGAACGGGCGCGGGGGAACGAGGCTGTCCGCCATCAGCGAAAGCGCCTGCGCGGGCGTGTCCACAGCCCGAAAGTCCGTCATCAGCCGCGCGCGCGGCTGCCAGAGGGCGTTCCGCGATAGGGAAAGGCGCGCAGAGTCTTGCGTCTTTCCGAGCGAGGGGAGCGTCGTTTCGGCAGCCACGGGCAGCAAGCCTGGAATCACCGTCTGGGGAGCGCGGACGCGCAGCAGGGCGATGTCACGGACGCTGAACACTCCGGCGAGCGGGGCCGCGTCGGCCCGCTCCCACGGCTCGGCGGCGGCGCTGAACGTCCGGCCCATCGTCTGCGCGATGGTTTGGACGTCCCGGCGAGACACGGGTTCGTACCCGGACGCATCCGCAAGCCCGTAGTCCACCATCAAGTTGGGCGTCAGCGTGTCCGCCCAGAGGCTTTGGTAGTTCGGAACCGTCTGCCGGTAGCTCCGGTACGCCGTGAACCGCTGCCAGACGCGGCTCGTGTCGGGCGCGAGGAACCGGGCCTGGTGCTCCTGGAACGCCGGGGAAGAACGCAGCAGGGCCACAAGCGGCGGGACGGGGTGCAGCGCCGCGCGAGCGGCGAGCGGGTACACGCCGCGCCCGAAGTGCAGCAGTTCGGCGAAACACCCGGCGATCAGGAGCGCGTGGCAGGGAAGCGATCTGAGCCAGGGCCGGCGCGGACCTCCCAGGCTTGCCAGGCCCGAAGCCGCCAATATGGCGAGGGCGAAACAGCACCACAACAGGCAGCGGGCCGGGTCATGGAAGCTTCGGAACCCCGGCAATATGTGGTAGGCCATCCAGTAAAGCCCGCCGGCGGCGCGTGTCCCGCGCCAGGTCTGACCGCCGCACGCCATCAGCAGGCCGACCAGCGCCGCGCCGCTCCAGAAGCGCCCGTCGTCGCCGTCCGTCCGGCGGAAGGCGGCGACAACGCCGACCAGCGCCAACGTCAGAGCAATCGCCCCGACGAAGCAGCACGTCTCCCAGAAGTTGCCGCGCGCCGTGTAGTCGCCCGCGAGGGGATGGCCGTGCAGCGCCGGCAGGACGAAATTGCCCAACTGATTCCCAGGCAGGTAGAACCGGTCCACGACGGAGAACGACAGCCGCTGACGCAACGCGTCGCGGTACAGTTCCGCCGTCGGCAGGAGCTGCCCGGCGGCCAGGCCGGCGGCGGCGGCGGCTGCCAGCAGCGTCATCCCGGCGAGCCGCCACAGCGCGCGCGCCTCGGGCCGCCGCGCGAGCAGGAGCCGAACCCCATAGGCCGCCGACAGATACAGCGTCAGCATCGCCATCTGCGCGTGCGCGGCCAAGAGCTGCAGGCCCAGGACGAGGCCTAAGCCCAGTGCGTCCCGGACGCGCCGCCGGGTCACGAGGCGGCGGGTCATCCACAACGCCCAGGGCAGATACGACGCCGCCTGGAGCATGTTGGGGAACTGTTCCTTGGAGATCAACTGCCCGCCGAAGGCGAACACGACGGCGGCGAGCGTCGCCGCCGTCGCGGGCCGCGCGAGGCCGCGCCGCACGAAAAGAAACGTCCCGACGGCGGCGAACCAAACGTGGAAAACAATCGTCCCATTGATGAACTCTGGGGCGCCCATCCAGCGTAAGAAGAGGGAGCCGGGTTAGAGCGGCCAGGTCTGCGGGTTGCCGTCATACGGCGTCCCGCACAGAATCCAGGGGTTCCAGAGCGGGATGCGTCCCGCCTGCAGCTGTTGATGCAGGAACGACAGCATCGGGCCGAAGTACAGCCCGATGTCGCCCCAGTAGAGCGCCCTGCCCGCGACGATCTGCGGCCGGAAGAAAAGCAGGTCCAGGGCCGCAAACAGCGCCGACACGAAAACTGTCTCTTGCCAGAGCGCCGGTTTTCGTGTAGAATAAGACAGGGCCGGGGTCACGGCAGGCAGTGTGGCACGGGCGGCGGGGTTTTGTCAATGCGGCGGATCGGACTCATCGGCGGCACGGGTTTCGGCGCGGCGCTCGTGAACGCAACGTCCGAGACGGTGGAGACGGAGTACGGGACGGCCTCCCTCACGCGCGGCCCCCTCGACAGCGACCGGGAACTTATCTTCGTGGCCCGCCACGGCGCGGGGCATCAAATCCCGCCGCACCGGATCAATCATCGGGCCAACATCGCGGCTTTGCGTCAAATAGGGGTGGAGGGCGAGTTCGCCACCGCCGCCGTCGGCTCGCTGCAGCCCCCCCTGCGTCCGGGGGACTTCGTCGTGCTCGATGATTTCCTGGATTTGACCAAGGGCGAAGCTGTGACGTTTTTCGATTCGGCGGGTCAAGTGCGGCACACGGACATGGGAGCGCCCTACTCGCCGGAGTTGAGACGAGCCTTGCTGGCGACGGCGGGCGATTTGACGGTGACGGTCCATTCCGGCGGCACCTATGTCTGCCTGTCGGGGCCGCGCTACGAGACGCCCGCCGAGATTCGGCTGTACGCCTCCTGGGGCGGCGCCGTGGTCGGCATGACCGGGGCGCCGGAAGCGATCCTCTGCCGCGAGGCGGGGCTGCCCTATGCCGGTGTCGCCATCGTGACCAACTACGGCTGCGGCCTGTTGGATGCCGCCCCGCTGGCCCATGGGGACGTCGAAAGGCAGATGTCCCAAAGCCGCGATCTGCTCGCGGCCTGGCTGCTGCGGGCCGCGCGGACGCTCCCACCGCCGATCTCACAGGGGTGACGTGTCACAGGCTATTTCGAATCTAGAACATCTCAGGAGGAGTTTATGAATAGATCGTTCCAGCGCCGTATCCTCTCGGGGCGCGCGGCGCTCGCCGCCGTCGCGGCTGCCGTCCTGCTTGCCGGGTGCGGCGGGGGTGGCGGAGGCGGCAGCACAAGCAGCACAAACGGCGGTACGACACAGTCCAGCACGGCCACCATCACCGGCCATCTCATCGACCAGACCACGTCGAACGTCCTGCCGGACCGGACCGTGACGGTGCAGAATACCGCGCTCAGCGGCGTCAGCGACGCTTCGGGCAACTTCACCATCAACTCCGTCCCCGTCACGACGGTCACGCTCAGCATCGTGGACAGCAACGGCACTTCGGACGGCACGGACACCGTCGATCTGACCAAGGTCAGCGGCAGCCCTAAGAACATCGGCACCATCACGCTGAACATCTACGGCAGCGGCCCGCCGCCGCCGCCTGGGGGCTGAACCATCACGTTGTCTTTCCCCCGCCTGCGTGATGCGCGCCTGCCCGTGACGCTGATCGCCGTCGCGCTGACGGCCTTAACGGTCGCGTCCCTGCGCCGATTCCGTCAGTATCAGCCCCTGGCCGACTTGGGGCAGACCGCCCCCGCGGGCGGACTCGGCAATGTGGGCCTGCAGATTCAGGACGCGACCGTGACGGGCCGTGAGGACGGACGGATGCGCTGGCGCGTCTGGTGCGGGACCATCACGCTGAGCCGCGACCGGCGACAGGTGTCCGTCGATGGGGTGCGGCGGGGTCTGTTCTACGTTTCGGAGCATCGCCCGGCGGTTTCGATCCGCGCCGGTCACGCCGTCTACGCGACCGCCTACGGCGACCTGATGCAGAGCGGCTCCCCCGGCGCCGGACTGCTGCGCCTGTTCGGCGGCATCGAGGCGCGTGTGCTGGTCGGTCCGGGCGTCACGCTGCAGGGGGACGCCTTGACGTGGGACGCCCTCCGCGACACGGTCTCCTGTCCGGGCCTCATCACGGCGCGCTTCCCCGGCGGCACCGCGACCGGCCAGGGTCTGGAACTCGATGCTCACACGGGGGATCTGTCGTTGCACCAGATCCACGGCACTTTCCTGCTGCCGCCGACGGTACAAGGTCTTATGCCCATGAAGTCTACACCTCGGATCGCATTCGCGCTCGCCGGCGCCGCTGCACTCGGGGGCGCGTCGGCGGCGGCGCCCGACCCTACGACGCACCAGGTCAATTACACTTGCGGCGCGAACCGGTACCTCGTCGCACCACACATCGTCGAGATGAGTCAGGGCGTGACTTTCAACCAAAACGACGCTTATCTGAATACTGAAGCCGCCGTGGTCAACCTGGACGACCAGCAGAGGCTTCTGAACGCCAAGTCTCAGACTCCGGTCCATCTCTACAATACTCAGGACGACTTGACGGGCCGCCAGGGCTTTATCGACTTCACCCGCCATCTGGCGACATTGAGCGACAACGTCGTGCTCGTCGTCAAGCCCGGCTCCCGCGAAGCAACGGCCCCCGCGAATTCGCTCCACAGCCGTTTCAAAGACGCCGCGACGCTGACCTGTGCGCTGATGACGTATGACTACCGCCGCAAGATCGGCCGCGTCCCCGGTGCGCTGACGGTGCATCAGAAGGACCGCGTCCTGACCGCCGATTCGGGCGAGTACGACACCAAGGCCGAAACGATCACCCTGGTCGGCAACGTACACGGCCACAACGGCGACCAGGACATCCAGGCCTCCAAAGCGATCTTCGGCCTGCACGAAGGCGCGGAGTCGATCACCATTCCCGTCCCTACGCACGGCGTGTTCACCGTCAAGGACGAAGACGACACGACGGACGACACCGCAGCCGCGCCCGCTCCCGCCGCGCCGCCCGCGCCCACGAGTTCCCCTACCACTGGGTCGCTGACGCCCAACGCGCCGCCGCCCGCCCCCACGGCGGGACGCTGATGGAGTTCTTCCAGGGCCGGCCCGTCACGCCGGGGGTTGCCATCGCCGCCGCCGCCCGCCTCCGCAGCCAGTACGGCGTGCCGACGCTGGATGTCCAGCGCCTGCGCCGGTTGGGCGAACGGTTGCGGCGATTCGGCGTCGAAACCCCGGACCCCGAACAGGTCGTCCTGGTCGCCGAATTCTTGCCCGAGGGCTTCCTGGCCGCGCCCCTGCCCGGCCTGGAGTTCGTGGGGGTGGCGACCCGGACGGGCGGGACGGCCACGCCCTCCCTCCCCTGCCCCTGTGTCGGCGGCCTGCCCGACACGCTGTTTTCTTCGGTCGCGGAGGACGAGATCGTGATCGTGGACGGCGGGCGCGGGCGGGTCTACCTGTCCCCGGACGCCCCCACGCTCGCGCGATACCAGGCGCCGACGCGGCTGGGGCGCCG
>CAXUCQ010000060.1:0-11334 GCA_964249295.1 uncultured Armatimonadales bacterium
GTGAGGCCCCGCCGTGCCGGGTGAGGCCCCGCCGTGCCGGGTGAGGCCCCGCCGTGCCGGGTGAGGCCCCGCCGTTCACGGCGGGAACACACGCCAGAGGACCGCTGGGGATGCCGGGCCTTTCGGCGTCTTTCAAGGAACAATCTATGCTCCGACTGGAAAATCTGCGGAAGACCTACGGCCACTTCGTCGCCGTGGAGGGGACGACGCTGGCGCTGGAGCCGGGCGACGTGTTCGGCTTCATCGGGCCGAACGGGGCGGGCAAGACGACCACGATCAAGATGATCGCGACCCTGATCCAGCCGACGGCGGGGACGGCGAGCATCGACGGCATCGACGTGGTCAAGCACCCGCTGGAAGTGCGCCCGCTGCTGGGCTATATGCCCGACTTTTTCGGCCTGTACGACGACATCAAGGCCTGGGAGTATCTGGACTTCTTCGCGGCGGCTTATTGGATCCCCAAAAGCGAGCGGCCCGCGATCATCGACAGCGTGCTGGAATTGACGGACCTGACCGAGAAGCGCGACGCTTATGTGCAGACCCTGTCGCGCGGGATGCAGCAGCGCCTGTGCCTGGCGAAGTGCCTGGTCCATGACCCGAAGATTTTGCTGCTCGACGAGCCGGCGTCGGGCCTGGACCCACGGGCGCGGGTCGAGATCAAGGCGCTGATCGCCGAACTCGGGCGGATGGGCAAGACGGTCATCGTGTCGTCGCACATCCTGCCCGAACTGGCCGACTTCTGCAACAAGATCGGCATCATGGAGCGGGGTAAAATCTTGGTCTCGGGGGACGTGCAGACCATCGTGCGGCAGCTGCAGCCGGCGCGGCGGCTCGCCATCAGGACCGTGGGGCCTTTGAACGGCCTGCGCGCCGCCGTCGAGTCCATGCCGCACGTCAGCGGGGTGACCGGCGAGGGCGAGACGCTGAACGTCGACTTCCAGGGCGGCCTCGAGGAGCAGGCGCAGATGCTGGAAGCGCTGATCGCCGGCGGCCACCGCGTCTGCTCGTTCAGCGAAACGGCCTTGGACCTGGAAGACGTGTTCATGCGGGTGACGACGGGGGTGGGGGCCTCTTGACTTTATGACGGCGACACTCACCAAAAGAATACGGACGTTCTGGGCGAACCCGGTGGTGACGCGCGACCTGCGCGTGCGGATGCGCGGGTCCAAGTCCTACTGGCACCAGGCGATGTACCTGCTGCTGCTCGGCCTGCTGGCGCTGGCCGGGTACGGCACGGCGGTCGGCGGCTGGGCGTCGGGCGGCGAGGGCCTGAGCGCCGTGGAGGTGCAGCAGCAGCTGCAGGGGTTCTACTACTTCATCTTCTTCACGCTGGCGGCGCTGATCACGCTGATCGCGCCCGCGCTGACGGCGGTCTCGATCACGACGGAGCGGCAGCGATTGAGCCTGGACCTGCTGGTGACCACGCCGCTGTCGGCGTCGGAATTGCTGGTGGGCAAGATGATCTCGTCGGTGGCGTTCCTGGCCCTGCTGCTGGCGCTGTCGCTGCCGGCGTCCGCGCTGTGCGTGATTCTGGGCGGGGCGACGCTGGGCGACGTGGTCCGCGTGTATCTGCTGCTCGCCATCGACGGCCTGGTGATGGCGGCGATCGGGCTGGCGGTCTCGTGCGCCGTCCGGGCGAGTCTGCCCGCATTGGTGTGGTCGTATCTGCTCGTCCTTGTGCTGCTCATCCTGACGGCGTTCTCGCTGGGCGGGCTGTTCGCGTCGATGGGGCGCGGCGGGTCCGACGTGTCCCCGGCGATGATTCTGGGCGTGCTGGACCCGTTTGTTGCGGTCTACATCGGCGGCAAGTCGTTTCTGATGTTCGGGCATGAGATTCCGCTGTGGGTGGGCGCGTCGGCGGCGGCGTTCTTTCTGATTCGGCTGCTGGTCACGGCGGCGACGTACCGCATGGGCCGGTATGGCGGCAACCCCATCGGGTCGCTGCGGCGTCAACTGCTGCTGGTTTCAGGGCTGGCCGTGTTCTGCCTCGCGTACAGTTTCTTCAAGCTGGCGCCCATCGGCTCGCTCGCATTGGCCTCCGTGTCCGGCGGTCTGGAGGGCGGATTAATCGCGGCCTTTCTGCTGAGCGCGGTCCTGTTCCCGTCCCTGTTCACCCCGGCGGTCGCCAACGAGGACGACCCGCCGGGGCAGCCCGTCGCGGGCGGGTACTCGTTGCGTCAGGCTTTCCGCCCGGAACACGGCGGGGCGCTGCCGTTTTTCCACCTGTGGCTGCTGGTCGTCGCCGCGGGTGCCGTGCTGGGCGTCTGGGCGGCGGGCGCGATGACGCTTCGCCTGTGGCCGCCGGTGCTGCTGACCTGCTGTTACCTGTCCGGCCTGGGGTTTCTGTTCTGGGGATTGTCGCGCCGCTCGGCGACATTAGTCAGCGGCGTTTCGGCGGCCCGCGCGCTGTCGTTTGTCTTTTTCGCCGTGCTGGCCTGGTTCCCCATCGCGCTGCTCGGCATTCTTTACGCCGGTTCGGACGGCGGCGAGAGCGGCAGCCCACTGGCCTGGGCCTGGATTCTGTACCCACTGATGAAGCTGGACGGCTGGCGGAGCGGCGCGGCTCTGCCCGCGCTGCTCTGGTCCGGCGCGCTGTGTTACGCGCTGGGCGCGCTGGTCTACCCCGTGCGGCGCGACGTGGTGCCGGGCGGGCGCGGGCGGAAGGAGGCGGGCCGTGTCGCTGCCGATACTTAAGCCGATGCGTGAGCCGCCTCTGGACCTGTCGCCGTTCCGGCGGCGCATTCGTCTCGTGCGCGTCTGGCGCTGCGCCACGGTCGGCGGCTGTTTTGGGGCCGCCGCGTCCGTGCTGCTGGCGATCCTGGACTACTTCGGCGTCGTGGACGCCACGCCGCGGATGCTGGTCGTGCCGCTCGGGCTGGGCATCATCGCCGGGATGGGGTACGTCCTGACGGAGCGCCTGCCCGAGACCGCCGTCGCGCGGAGCGTGGACCGGCGCGGCGGCCTGGCCGACCGTTTGACCTCGGCGGCGGAGACCCCCGCCGGGAGCAGCCCTCTGGTCCCGTTTCTGCTCCAGGACGCCCAGGCGCGGGCGGGGGCGCTGACACCGGCGGCGCTCTACCCCCTTCGATTGAGTCGCTGGCACGGCGGCCTGCTGGCCCTTGCGGCCTTGTGCGCCTTGGTCTATCTGCTGGGCAACACGGCATTGCTGCGGGGCGCGCAGGCGCGGCAGGACGCCGCTGAATTGAAGCGCGACGCCGACCAGGTCGAGCGGGTCGCCCGGCCCGCCTTGGACGACGCTCGGCGCGCGGACGCCACGGCGCAGGATAAAGAATTGGCCCGGCAGTTGAAACAATTCGCGTCGGACCTGCGGCGCGACCGCCTGACCAAGCCGCAGGCGCTGGTCAAAGCGAACGCCTTGGCTGCGCAGGCGCAGGCGCTGCAAGGGAGCCGGGCCGCCGCGCTGGCCCAGTCCGTCCAGGGCGCGCAGACGGCGGCGCAGAAGCTCGCCGCGATGCAGGGGCAGGTGGGCCTGCAAAAGAGCGACGCCGCCAAACTGGCCGACCAGGCGCGGGCGCTGTCGGGTCAGATCACGTCCATGCAGCAGGCGCTGAGCGCCGCCCGGTCCGGCCAGGGCAAGATGTCGGCGTCGGAACAGGCCACCCTGCGAAAGAAACTGGCCGCCGCCCAGGCGCAGCTTCAGCAGATTCATCTGTCGCAGCAGGCGCAGGAGTTTCTGCAGAAACTCCAATCCATGCCGGACTACCAGGAGGCCCAGCGGTTGCTGGCGAAACTGGCCGCGCAGGCTCACGCGGAGCAGGCCGGCCAGCAGGCCCAGTTGACGCCCGCGCAGATGAAGCAGATCGCCGACCGCCTGGAGCAGATGGCGAAGGAGTTCAATTCCGACATCAAGTTGCAGGCGCTGGCCGCGCAGATGCTGGAAGCCGCCAAGCAGGCCCGGCTCGGCGACGGCGCCGGCCTGGGCGCGGGCCTGATGGGCGCGTTCGGCCTGGGGGCGCCGATGGCGGGCCTGGGCGGGCCGCACATGAACGGCCCGAGTGGCCCCGGCGACGTCCACGACCAGTGGGGCGGCGGGCTGGGTCCCGTGCCGAAGTCCGACAAGAGCGCTCTGCTCCATGTCAAGTTTCAGGACCGCCAGATTTCCAGCCAGATCGGCGGCAAAGGGCCGGAGACCTACACCGAAGTGCTGGGGCCGAGCGCGCCGGCGGGCGGCTCCGGCGTGCCGTACCAGGCTGTTCTGCCCAAGTACGAGAAAAGCGCCGAGTCGGCTTTAGACAAAGGCGATGTGCCGCCGCAGATGCGGACCAAAGTCCGTGACTATTTCGATGCGTTAAGGAAGTAGGTCGGCCCTCCCCCGGCTCGGCGGAGTGGGGACGGCCCTCACCCGGCCCGGCCGGGGGAGGGCCAGCCTACCGCCGCAGGCCATCGTTTTGGAGAAAACTTATGCCAGGTGAAGACGACGCGAAGTTCTTTCGGGACACGGTGCAGGCCGTCCAGCGCGAGATCGGCAAGATCGTGGTCGGGCAGGACGAGACCGTGTTCGGGGCCTTGATCGGGCTGGCGGCGGGCGGGAGCATCCTGCTCGAAGGGGCGCCGGGGCTGGGCAAGACGCTGCTCGTGCGCTCGCTGGCCGAGGCCGTCACGCTCGACTTCTCGCGCATCCAATTCACGCCCGACCTGATGCCCGCCGACATCACGGGGACGAACATCCTGGCCGAGACGGAGGGCGGGCGCCGGGAGTTTCTGTTCCGGCCCGGCCCGATCTTCACCCACATCCTGCTGGCCGACGAGATCAACCGGGCGACGCCCAAGACTCAATCGGCCCTGCTCGAAGCGATGCAGGAACACGCCGTCACGGCGGGCGGCAAGCGGCACGCGCTGCCGCCGCCATTTCTGGTCATGGCGACGCAGAACCCCATCGAGCACGAAGGGACCTACGTCCTGCCCGAAGCCCAACTGGACCGTTTTCTGCTGAAGGTCATCGTGCCGTATCCGACGCTGGGCGAACTCGCCCTCATCGCCGACCGCACCACAGGCGCGCAGACCCAGTCCGCCGCGCCCGTCGCCGACCGCGAGGCCGTGCTGGCCCTGCAGCGCACCGTGCGCGACGTGCCGCTCGCCCCGAGCATCCGTGACTTTATCCTGACCCTGGTCGTCATGACGCACCCCGGCAGCGAACACGCCCCCCCCGACACCAACCGCTACGTCCGCTACGGGGCCAGCCCGCGCGGGATGCAGGCCATCATCCTGACCGCCAAAGCCATGGCCCTGATGGCGGGCCGCTACAACGTGTCCAAAGACGACGTGCGCCGCGCCGCCCTGCCCGCCCTGCGCCACCGCGTCCTGATGAACTACGAGGCCGAGGCCGACGGCGTGACCTCGGACAAACTGATCCAGTCTCTGCTCGCGCACCTGGAGTCGAAGGACCGCGAGCCGATCGCGGTGTGAGGGAGCGTGGGTTGGAAACCCACGCCTGGGCGACGGCTTCGCCGCCAAGCGTCCTTCGGACGCCCGATCACGAGGGCGTCCTCTCTTGCACCCGGAGGGTGCTTGGCCGAAGGCCGCTCAGACGTGGGTTTCCAACCCGCGTCAAGACATTCTATACTCACCATGCCGACACTCACGACACTGTTGGACACCGACGACCTGCGCCTGCTGGAAGGCCTGAGCCTTGCGCCGCGCCGACAACTGGCGGCGCGCACGCGGGGCGAGCGGCTGAGCCGGCAGAAGGGCGTCAGCATCGAGTTCGCCGACTACCGCGACTATGTGGACGGCGACGACCTGCGGCACCTGGACTGGACGATCCTGGCGCGGCTGGACCGGCCCACGATCCGCACCTATCAGGATGAGGCGGAGCTGCCCGTGTATCTGGCGCTGGACGTCAGCCCGTCGATGGACTTCGGGACCCCGACCAAGTTTTCCCACGCGCAGGCTTTGGCCGCCGCCGTCGGCTTCGTCGGCCTGGCGGGCCACGACCGCGTGCAGCCGCTGGCGGTCGGAGGGCGGGACCCGCGTCCGGGCCGGCCCTTGCGCGGGCGCACCAGCCATCGGGCGCTGACGGACTGGGTCGCGGCCCAGACGCCGAACGGGATACGGGGGCTGGCGCAGTCATTGTCGCGATTGACGGCGCTGCCGCCTGGCCTGTTCTTTCTGTTCACCGACGGACTGGACCCGGACGCCGCCGGGGCTTTGCGCGTCATCCCGGCGCGCGGCCATGAGCTTGTGCTGATCCAAGTGCTGTCGCCCGTCGAACTTGATCCCGACCTGGAGGGCGACCTGCGGCTGCTGGACGCCGAAACAGGCGAGGCCGTCGATGTAACGGCGCACGCGCAGACGCTGCGTGAGTATCGGCAAAATCTGGACGCGCACTGCCGGGGTTTGGAAGAGATGACCCTGCGGCTGGGCGGACGATGGGTGCAGAGTCTGGTCGGCCAGCCGCTGTCCGAGTTCGTGTCCGGCGGCCTGCGGCGTGTGGGGCTAGTGGGGTAGGGGCTGGAGGACCCCCGCGAAGCGGGGAGGTAGGTCTCTTGATGCAATTCCAATCGGCCTCGCTGCTGTGGTGGCTGCTGCCCCTGATGGGCGTGATCGTGCTGCTGTACCTGCTCAAGATGCGGCGGCAGGACGTGCGCGTGCCGGCGGTCTTTCTGTGGCCCAAACTCACCGCCGACGTGCGGGCCAACGCGCCGATCCAGAAGCTCCGGGTCACGACGCTGCTGGTGCTGCAATTGCTGGTCGTGGCCGCATTGGTCTGCGGGCTGGCGAACCCGCTGCGCCGGGAGCGCGGGCTGCGCGGCAAGACGACCGTGCTTGTTTTGGACGCCTCGGCGAGCATGGGCGCGACGGACGTCCGCCCCACGCGCTTCGACGCCGCGCGTCAAAAGATCGGGGGCGTGATCGACACGCTGGGAACGGGCGATCGGTGCGCGCTGATCGAGGCGGGGGCGGACACGCGGGTCGTCTTCCCGCTGACCGGGGACAAGCCGAAGATGCGCGCGGTGCTGGGGCGGCTGCAGCCCACCGATGCGCCGGGCGACATGGGCGAGGCGCTGCGGCTGGCGTCCGCACTGGTGGGACAATCCGGGGGCCGGATCGTGGTGTTCTCCGACGGTGCGTTCCCCGCCGTCCGCGATTTTTCGCCCGGCAGGGCCGATCTGCTCTTCGACAAGATCGGGGTGGGCAGCCGCAACCTGGCCGTGACGGCGATGGAGGCGTCGGACGCGCCCGACGGCAGCCTGCAAGTGTTCGCGGGCATCCACAACGACGACACGGGGCCTCTGACCACGACGGCGACGTTCACGGTCGACGGCAGACTTGCCGACGCGCGCCGCCTGACGGTCCCCGCCGGGCAGACACTGGGCCAGACGCTGCGGGGTCCCGGCACGGCCCGCAAGGCCGAGGTGCGGCTCGCGACGCCCGGCGACATCCTGCCCGCCGACGACCACGCGACCCTGTTCCTGCAAGGGGCCGGCACGGTCCGCGCCCTGCTGGTCTCGCCGGGCGATCTGTTTCTGGAGCGCGCCCTGGCCCTGGAGCCGAGTCTGAAACTCGACCGCGCCCCGGTTGTGCCAGCGGACGAGCAGGCGGGAGCGCCCGGCGCGGGGGGTTATGATCTGGTCATCTTCGATGGCGTCCCGCCCGTCGCCGTCAAGGCGGGGGCGGTCTGGTCGTTCGGCGGCGTCGGGCCGGGCCTGCCCGTGGCCGACCTCGGCCCGTCCGCCCGGCCCCGCGTGCTGGCCTGGAAGCGGGACGACCCGCTGCTGCGCTACGCGCAATTACAAGACCTCTTGATTGAACGGGCGCGGCGGGTCCAGCCGACGCCCGACGGGCGCGTGCTGGCGCAGGGGACGGACGGGCCTCTGGTCGTCGCGTCCGGGGCGTCGGAGCACGGCGGGCGGCGGGCGTTGTACGTCGGCTTCGGCCCGCTCGACTCGGACCTGCCGCTGAGACTGGCGTTCCCGATCTTCGTGGACAACGCGGTCCGCTGGCTGACCGACGCCGGGGCGGAGGCGGCGGGCGGCGGCCTGAACGTCCGCGCCGGGCAGCCGTTCACCTTGGCCGCGCCCGCGCCGGGCGCCCGGCTGACCCTGACCACGCCGGACGGAGACCGGGTGCCGCTGGACACGGCCTCGGGCGTCGCCACGGTCCGCGCGGCGGACCGGACGGGCCTGTACGCCATCGACGGGCCAAATATGCACAAAGAGGTCGCCGTCAACCTGCTGGACGAGGCCGAAAGCGACGTCCGGCCTCGCGCCACGCTGGACCTGTCCGGCCACGCCGTCGCCGCGCGCGGCGCGCTGCTGACCCTGGCCGAACTCTGGCGGCCTTTGGTGCTGCTCGCCCTGGGGATTCTGGCCGTCGAATGGTGGCTGTTCGTGCGGCGGAGTTGACGTGGTGGTGTCCCGGCGTGTTGGCCTCTCCCCCGCGTCTGCAAGCAGCCGCTTCCCCTCCCCTTCAGGGGAGGGGTGCCTGCGGCACTGAGTGAACGAGATTCACAGAGGCTCTTCTGCACCAGGCGGGTGACGCACTGCCTTTGCACCATTCGTTCACCCTCTGTGCCAGGCACCCCTCCCCTGAAGGGGAGGGGAAGCGGCTGCTTGCAGACGCGGGGGAGAGGCCGACACAGGCCGGCCCATAAAGAACCGTTATGACCTGTTCCGAGCCACTCTATCTTTTGCTGCTGATCCCCGCCCTGGCCTGGCTGTTCTGGGTCGGCAGACGCATGCACGGGCTGACGCGCGGGCGCAGGCGGCTGGCGCTGGGCCTGCGGGCGCTCGTGCTGACATTGCTGATCCTGGCGCTGGCGGGGCTGCAAAGCGTCCGGCCTAACCGGGGCGTTTCGACCATCTTCGTGCTGGACCACTCGGCCAGCATGAAGCCCGAGTTCCTGAGCGACGCGCGGGCGTTCATCGGCAGGTCGCTCGACGCGCTGGGGCCGGATGATCGGGCGGGGCTGGTCGTGTTCGGCAGGGACCCCGTGATCGACGTCAACACGGGGTCGCTGCGGACGTTGGGGAAGATCTACGCCAACCCCAACCCGTCGTCGACCAATATTGCCGCCGCGATCCGGCTGGCGTCGGCGGCGTTCGGCGAAGGGACGGCCAAGCGGATCGTGCTGCTGTCGGACGGGGATGAGACCGACGGCGACGCGGCCCAGGCGGCGGACGTGGCGGCGACGGACGACATCCAGATCGACTACGTCCGGCCCGGCGCGGGCGGCGGGCGGCAGGACGAGGTCGTGGTCGATGACCTGGTCGTGCCGAACGCCGTGACCAAAGGGGAGCCGTTCGAGGCGCGCGTCACCGCCGAAGCGACGACGGCGACGACGGGCGTTCTGCGGTTGGACCGCGACGGCGTCCCCGTCGCCCAGCAGTCCGTGCATCTGACGCCGGGGACCAACTCGCTGGTCATCGGGCAGACGGCGGGGCCGCCCGGCTTCTACCGCTACCGGGCCGTGCTGACGGCGGACCGGGACACGGACGTGCGGAACAACGTCGGTATGGGCTTTGTCGCCGTCCGGGGCAGGCCGCGCGTGCTGCTGCTGGAGGGGGCGCCGGGAACCGGGCAGGCCTTGGCGCAGGCGCTGCAGGCGCACGACCTGGACGTGAAGCGCGCCGGGCCGGAGGGCCTGCCGACGCGGCCCGAGGACCTGCAGGGCTATGACAGCGTTGTTCTCTCGGACTTCCCCGCCGAGATGATGACACCGGCGCAGATGACCCTGATCGCGGGCGCGGTGCGGGACACGGGGGTCGGCCTGGGCATGGTCGGGGGCGAGAACTCGTTTTTGCCCGGCGGCTACTATGAGACGCCCATCGCCGACGCCCTGCCAGTGGACCTCAACGTGCGGCAGCGCAAGACGTTCCCCTCGACCACGGTCGTGATCGTTTTGGACACGTCGGGGTCGATGGGCATGATCGAGGACGGGCAGATGAAGGTCAAGATCGCCGCCACGGCGGCGGCGGCGACCGTGCGGATGATGAACGCTTCCGACCTGGTCGGCGTGGCGGGCAGCACGGACGACATCTCGTTCGTCGCGCCGATCCAGCACCCGACGGACAAGGACGCCATCGCCGCGCAGATCGGCAAACTGGACGTCGGCGGCGGCGGCATCTACATCCGGCCCTCGCTGGAGTTCGCCGACAAGGCCCTGACGCCCATCAACACCAAGGTCCGGCACCTGATCCTGATGTCCGACGGCGACGACGCCGAGGAGCAGGAGGGTTCGTTCGACCGGGTGCGGTCGATGGTCAGCCGGGGCATGACCGTGTCCGTGGTCGCCATCGGCACGGGCAAGGACGTGCCGTTTCTGCGCGAACTGGCCGCCGCCGGCAGGGGCAGCTTTTATCTGGCCGACCACGCCAACATGCTGCAGCGGATGTTCACCCGCGATGCGTCCATGATGACCCGCTCGGCCATCGAGGAAGGGGCGTTCCTGCCGAAAGTCGATCCCGGCGACGAAGTCCTGCGTGGCCTCGATCTCCGGGCGATGCCGCCGCTGTACGCTTATGATCTTGCCAGCGACCGGCCCCTGGCGCGCGTGCCGATGCGGACGGCCAAGGACGACCCGCTGCTCGCCTTCTGGCAGTACGGCCTGGGGACGTCGATGGCGTTCACGTCCGACGCCCAGCCGAAGTGGGCGCGATTATGGATGGGCTGGCCCGACTTCAACTCGTTCTGGGCGCAGACCGTCCGCAGCACCCTGCGGCACACGTCGGGCAACCGCCTGCAAGTGACCGCCCATCGCGCGGGCGGCCAGGGCGTCATCGACGTGCAGGCGTATGACCCGGCGGGCGCGGCCATCAACGACCTGAACGCCAAGGTCCGCGTCCTTGGCCCCGACGGACGGGGCCAGGACGTTGTCCTGAGTCAGCAGGGGCCGGGCCGCTACCAGGGGAACTTTGAAGCCGGCGGGTCGGGCGACGATGCGGGGACGGGCAGCTACATCGTCAGCGTCGCCGAGGCGCACGGCGGCGGGCCGCCGCTGGTGACGCGGGCGGGCTTTTCCGTCGCGTACCCGCCGGAGTACCAGGCCGTCGGCCCCAACCTCGCCCTGCTGGCCCGTCTCGCCCAGGCCACCGGCGGCCGGGCGCTGGCCCTGCCTCTGGAGGCGTTCCGGTCGTCGGTCCGCCCCGGCGTGTCCGTGCGCGATCTGTGGCCGGGCCTGCTGCTCGGGGCCGCCCTGCTGTTCCCGCTCGACGTTGCCGTGCGCCGCCTGGCCCTGCCGTTCGCCGAGATCTGGGCGGCGCTGCTCGCCCGTCTGCGCCGCCGCCGGCCCGCTGTCGCCCCCGTGCCGGCCTCGGCCTCCATGGCCCGTCTGCACCAGGCCAAGCGGCAGGCGTCTCCCACGTCCGACTCCGT
>CAXUCQ010000061.1:0-762 GCA_964249295.1 uncultured Armatimonadales bacterium
GAGTCCTGGTACTTGCTGTCCGGGTCCTTGATCTGGAGGTAGACGTTCGGGCCGCCGTTCGGGTCACCCGTGTTGTTGATGCCCGTCTCGCGGTTGCTCAGGCGCACCGTGAACGTGACCGGCTGGCCCGGCTGGATGAACCGGCCCGACGGCTCCGCGCCGGTCGAGTCCGTGACTCGGACGACCTCGTTGCCGTCGTAGCGCAGCAGCGTCGGCGGGTCCAGGTTGAGGACCTGTGACTCCAAAATGCCGAAGTACGCGGGGCCGACGTTGTTGGCGCCGTAGGTCGTCGTGTTGTGCGGCAGCGACACGGCGGTTTCCAGCGGCAGGTTCGTCGGCGTGTTATAGGTAATGGACCGTGGGCTTTGGTAGGAAATGCTGAAAACGGACAGGAACGGCGACCAGGCCGGGTAAGTGTCGTCGTAGGCGTTGCCCGCCGTGCCGGTCTCGCCCGCGTTGTCGTCCGTGTTGACCTTCACGGAGGCGTTGCCGCCCCCAGCGGCGGTTTCGGGCGAGATCGTGATGCTGCCGTCGGTGTTGTTGGTCGTCAGCAGGAAGTAGTAGATGTCGTGCGAGGTGGCCGGCGCCGTCAGCCGCCCGAACGCCAGGTACTCCAGGTCCGCGTTGGGGTTGGTGTACTGGTTGGAGGTGTTCGCGCTCCACGCGGGCGCGAAGTCGTCGCTGCCGGCCACGTCCACCCGCCCGCCGGCGCCGACCAGCGCTGGGGGTAAGATCCCGACGCCGGTCGTGGTGCCGCCGGAC
>CAXUCQ010000061.1:772-11318 GCA_964249295.1 uncultured Armatimonadales bacterium
CAGGAACAAGCCGCGCGTCGCGCCGGTCGCGCTGCTCGTCACAATCGACGTGGTCGCGCTCAGGGGGCTGCCGGTGTTGGTGAAGCCTGTCGAGTTGGAGTCGAACGCGATAAAGTCGCCTTTGGGCGACCAGGCCGGGTCGGTGTCGGCCGCGGGGCCGTCCGTCAGCTGTGCGGGCGGCGTGGCCTGCGTCGGGTCGTAGCCGTGGGTGGCGACGTTCAGGTAATACAGGTGCCGGACGCCCGGCGTGTGGCCGCCGGTGCTGGAGGCCGTCGTCGCGGAGAACACGACCCGGTCGCCGGCGGGGGACAGGGCCGGGCGCGTGACGTTCGTGAAGATGTCCGTGTCGCCGAGGGTGAGCGCGCTGCCGGTGTTCGCCGCCAGCGCCGCCGGGTTGACGGGCGCCTGACCGATGGCGAACGGGACGCCGCTCTGGCCGCCGATGATGTAAAGGTCCTGGTTGCCGCCCGTCGAGTTGGCGCTCGACGTGAACGCCAGAACGGAATTCGTCTGGTTGAGCGCCGGGTAAAGCTCACTGCCGCTGCCCGTCGTGATCTGGATCGGCACGCCGCCTTTGGACGAGACGGCCCAGATGTGGAATGTGCCGTCGTTGACGACCGTCACCCCGTCCGCGGCGAGGTGGGGCCGGTTGGACGAGAACAGGATGTAGTTCTCATCCGTCGTCCAGACCGGCGTCAGGTTCGTGGGCGTCAGCGGCCCGGCGGTCGGCGCGAACGAGGAGGGCGGGGCGGACACGTCAAAGGTCTGGACGCCCTCGCTGATCAGGATGGGGTTGGCGTTCCCCGCCGCCATCGGGCGCGGCAGTCGGCGGGCCGCATCGTAGCTCGCCATGAAGCGCCCGTTGGGGAAGTGCGGCCAGCGGGCGGCGCTCAGGAGAGATTGGACGCGCGCCTGCGAGGCGCCGGGATGCAGGGCCGAGCGCAGCGCGAGCGCCTGCCCCGTGTGTCCCGCAGTGGGCAGGGACGACGCCGAGACAAAGGCGGACACGCCCGCGAAAAGGATCAGGGCGGCGACGGCGACGCGCGCGGCGGCCAGTCGGTAGCGAGTCAAAGATTTCAAGCGAGTACAACCTCCGTGGTCGTCCGCGCCCCACCCGGCCTGCCGGAGACGCACGTGGTCTGCGGCGGAAAGGCGGCGCGGGAAGGCGAACCAGAATTCAGGCGACTATCCATGTGTAGATAACGTCGGCGTTGCAAAAACGATGCGGCTCTGAGGCGGTTCGGCACGGTCCGTGTCGGGACAGGGTCGTGCGGAGGCCGCCTATTCTCGGGGCAAGCTTCCGGTGATTGGGGGTAAAGCTAAGGCAACGGGTCGTCTTCCCGGCGGGGCCGGTGCGGATCGCCTGTCACTCGGGTGTGATCGTCGCGACGGTGTGAGTGTCGGTAAGGAGATTATATCACACCGCACGTATTTGCGCAAGCGGTATTTTTACTGGGGAGACTATTTGTACGAACTTTCTTCGGGGAGTGTCACACCGGGGCGACGCGGTCGCGCAGGAGTCGCTCCCGCACGAAGACCAGGGACAGCGCCGCGCCCACGGAAATCAGCGCGGCGGACGCGATGAACGGGACGATGTGGCCGACATGGCCGTAGAGCGCCGAACCGACCAGCGTCCCCAGACCCGCCGCCACGCCCTGCGCCGTCGCCACCGCGCCGAAGACCGTGCCGCGCTGACGCTCGCCGCCCAGCGACGTCAGCAGGGCCAGCCAGGCCGGGAACGCCGCCACGAAGCCGACGCCCATGACCGACGCCGAGATGATGAAGCCGATCTCCTCGGCGCTGCGGGTGTGCGGCAGCGCGTGCATCAGCGGAATCCCCCACATCCCCAGCGCGGCCAGCACGAAGCCCAGCCGCACGATGCGCGTCTTGCCCCACCTGTCCGCCAGATGCCCCGCCGGCACCGCGATCGCCGCGACGACCAGCGCCGGGCCGAGGAACAGCGTCCCGATGGCCTGCTCCGTCAGGCCGAACTCGTCGATGGCGAAGATCTTCACCAGCAGCGCGATGCAGCCGATCCCGAAGAACGTCACGAACGTGATGCCCAGAAACTGCGGCACGGTCTTCAGGGCCGCGATGAAGCGCCCCCAGGTCATCCGCTCGTCCGCCCCGTCCTCGCGCGGCTTGGGCGCCCCGCCCTTCCCGCGCAGCGCGACCACGATCACGATGGCCGCCAGCGCGAACAGCGTGGAGGTCAGATAAAACGAAGGCCAGTAGTGCGGGGCCTGATAAACGGGATTGATCGGGACGGCCTGGACAGGGGGCGGCACCGTCACGGCGGCATGGTGGAGTTGATGGAGCGCGTGCAGGCGGTCGGCGAACCCGTGTCCCGCCCGGCGGACGTGGCCGGCGACCCGGTGCGCGACGCCGCGAATCTGCCCCCGGAACGTCACGCCGGGGTCGTGCGTCAGCAGCGGCCCGAACGTGTCGTCGACGAAGCCGCCGACCAGAAAACTGACCGCCAGCGCGATCATGTAGACGGCGTTCAGCAGGCTCATCGCCGACCCGCGCCGCTTCTCCGCGACCACGTCGCCGACGTAGGCGTACAGCGACGGCCAGAGCGCCGCCTGCCCCGCCCCGTCCAGCAGGCGCAGCCCGCCGAAGGCGATCAAAATCAGCAGGCCCAGCGTCGGGTCCGCCTTGTAGTGGTTGTAGCGCAGGTGGATCAGCGCGACCGGCGTGAACACAGTCACCATCGCCCCGGCCAGCATCAGCGGCTTGCGCCCGATCCGGTCCGCCAGCACGCCGAACGGCGTTTTGAGAAGCTCGCTCAGGAAGAACGGCGCCATCAGCAGCGGCAGAATCGCCGTGTCGATCTTCAAGCCTTTGTTGAAGTACACCGGCAGCGCGGAGTTGTTCAGCACGGCGATGCCGAGTTCGCCGCACAGGGCGATCAGGGCGACCGGCAGCGTCGCCGCCAGCCAGCTCGTCTCACGCGGCGGCGTCGGCTCCGGCGCCGTTTCTCGGGTCACTCGGGTCAGCGGTTGGCTCATAATGCGTGCCTTGTCACTCTCGTAGGGGCGACCCGGCGGGTCGCCCTATCCTCTGCGCGCCGCCCTGTCTTCTAAGAACGGCCCAACGGGTCACGGAAGGGCGACCCGCCGGGTCGCCCCTACAAGTCCACCGGCTGCCCTGTCTCCGACGAAGCGTAGAGCGCGTCCAGGATGCGCGTCACCATCAGGCCCTGTTCGCCCGTCACCGGCACCTCCGTGCCGTCCAGGAGCGCCTGCACGAAGCCGCGAATCTCCGCCTCGTGGGAGCCGACGGTCGGCACCGACACGAACTGCGTGTCGGTCAGCGACCCGCTCTCCTCGCGGAAGAACTTGGTGTTGCCCGGCGTGTTCAGGTCCAGAAAAACGCCGCCCTCGTCGCCGTAGAGCGTCGTCTGGTAGGCGTCCTCGCCGTTGGCGATGAACGACGACTCTAATGTCAGCGTCGCCCCGTTCTCGAAGCGCACAAAGCCCGCCGCGAAGTCCTCCACGGTGAACTTCTCCGGGTCCCACGCCCCCCACGGGTTGAACACGCCCGCCTTGCGCCCGAACTTCTGGTACGTCTGCCCCGTCGCCGAGACCGGCCTGGGGTGGCCCATCAGCCACAGGGTCATGTCCAGGATGTGGACGCCGATGTCGATCAGCGGCCCCCCGCCCTGCTTGTCCTTCTGCGTGAAGACGCCCCAGGACGGCACGCCCCGGCGGCGCAGCGCCTGGGCGCGGGCATAATACACGCCGCCCAGCTTGCCGTCGTCGATGAACCGCTTCACCGCCTGCGGCGCACCGCCGAAGCGGTTGTTGAGCGCGATCATGAACTGCCGGCCCGCCGCGCGCCCGGCATCCACCATCGCCTGTCCTTCGACGGCGTTGAGCGCGATCGGCTTCTCGCAGATGACGTGCTTGCCCGCCGCGAACGAGTCCAAGACGGGCTGCACGTGCAGGAAGTTGGGCGTGCAGACATCCACGGCGTCCACGGCGTCCAGCGCCAGCATCTCCGCGTAGTCGGTGAACACGTGCGGCACGCCGAACTTGGCCTGCGCCGCCTTGGCCGTTTCTTCGTTGGCGTCGCAGACGGCGACGATCTTCGCCTTGCCCTCATCCTGGAGTTTCTGATACGCGGGGAGATGCACGCCCTGGGCGATGGCCCCGGAGCCGATGATCGCGATCCCGATGGGTTTTGTCATGTCGTCGCCGGTTCCTTTACAGAAGAAAGAGGTACGGAAGAAACAGGCCGGTCCTTGAGCCAGGCCGAGGCCAAGTACTCGCGCCACACACGCTCATAGACGGCCAGCGTCTGCGTCGCCAGATGGTCCCAGTTGAAATCCGTTCCCAGCCGCGCGTAAGCGGCCTCCGCCATGCGCTCGGCGGTGTCCGGCTCGTGCAGGATTTTGAGCAGCCCGTCGGCCAGCGAGTTCGGGTTGCCCGCATACGTCGTGATGCCGGAAACGTTGTTGAGGACCACCTCCGGCAGCCCGCCCGCGTCCGAGACCACGACGGGGACGCGGGCCGCCATCGCCTCCAGCGCCACGATGCCGAACGGCTCGTACAGGCTCGGGAAGCAGGCGATGTCGATGATGCCGTAGATCTTCATCAGGTCTTCGTCGGGGACAAACCCCGTGAAATAAACGTGCCGCTCCATGCCCAGATACGACGCCAGGTTGACCAGATGGTCCCGCCTGCCGCCGCCGACGATCAGCAGTTTCGTGTCGTGGTAGCCCCAGCGCACCTTCGGCAAGGACTCGATCAGGACCTGCACGCCCTTCTCGCGCACCATGCGCCCGACGAAAAACACGATCTTCTCTTCCGGCGCGGCGAACTGCGCGCGGTAGGCGGCCTTCTCCTCCGGCGAAAAGTCCGGCAGCACGAACTTGGCCGGATCGACCCCGTTGTAGACGACGTCCATCTTGTCCCAGGGCGTGTGCAGCGCGTGTTCGCACTCGCGCTTCATGAACTCGGTGCAGACGATCACCCGCCAGGCCTCGTGCTGCAGGTCCCCCTCGACCGAGTTGATGTACTCCTGCGTCGGCCCGCTGATGCCCCCGTTGCGCCCGTACTCGGTCGCGTGGATGGTCGCCAGCATCGGCAGATGGAACCGATGCTTCAAGGCCGAAGCCGCGAAGTGGGCGAGCCAGTCGTGGGCGTGGATCAGGAGCGGCGCATCGGCATCCTGCGCCAGCAGCGCGGGGATCAGAGCTTCGGCGCGGACGCGCATGGCCTCGTTCAGCAACTGCACCCAGTGGATGAAGTCGTTCCCCGGACCCGACGGCGTCACGCGGTACAGAAAGATGCCGTCCTCGACCTCTTCTTCCGCCGCCCCCGGATGCTCGCACGTGATGACATGGACCTCGACGTCCTGTCTCACCAGCGCGTGGGCGAGATCGTACAGGTGGCGGGCGATGCCGCCCACGATCTTCGGCGGGTACTCCCAGCTTAACATCAAAACGCGCGTCATTGTGTCGTTTCCTTTCCGCCCGGCAGAACATCAACGTCCAGTGGGAGCGGCTGTCCCCGACGCTCCATCTGCCGCAGGGTCGCCTCGATCACGACATCCGCGTGGATGCGTTTCATGCACTCACGGTCATAATCGCACCGGTTCCAGAGCCAGCAGTCCGAGCAGGGCAGGGTCGTCGTCAGGTTCTCGTTGGCGCTGTACCCGGACTGCCACGGCAGCTCGCGCCCGCCGTACACGATGACGCTCCGGCAGTCCACGGCGCGCGCCAGGTGCATCAGAAAACCGACCTGCCCGACGAAGACCTCCGACTGGCTCAGAACGGCGGCGGTCTCCCGGAGCGAGAGGGCGCCGCGCTTGTCGATCGCGCCCGCCAGCGGCGGATCGCCCGCCGACCCCACCTGGACGAACTGGAACCGTCCCCCCAGGGCGGTCACCACCTCTTGGAAACGCTCGGGGTACCACTCCTTGTTCGCCATGTGGTACGCGGCGCCCTGGCCGGAACTCTGGATCGCGATCTGGCGCTCCGCGCACCGCCCCGCCGCGCGCTCCGCGTCCGACAGCCAGAGATAGGGCCGCAGCGCGACTTCGCCGTCCAGCCCCGCCTCGCGGCACATCACGGAGATCAAGTGCCTGTCCGGGCGCGGGCTGGTGTCGGTCTCCGGGTCATACCCCCCGCGCCAAGCCAGCGTATACTTTCGCCGGGTGACGTGCGCGACCTGACGGTAGAGAGTATCCGCCGGCACGACCGCATCCACATCCGAATTGCCCGCGAACAGCGCCGGCTGGGAGGTCATCATCCACAAGCCCCGGCGGCCCCGCTTCCGCAGCTCCCGGAAGATCGCCGTGCAGAGCAGGTTGTCGCCCAGCGACCCGCCGAAGTAGATGATGTGTCCCGGCAGGCCGTGGCGGGCGACGTCGGACAGCACGCGCGCGACGCGCGCCGTTTTAGAGGACAAAGACGAGACCGGCATATGACGCTTCCCCGGACCGATCCCTACGCCCCGTCCTTGGCAGCCGTCTGGTGACGATTCCCGATGTCGGTCCGGTAGTGCATGTGCTCAAACTGGATGTTCTTGACCGCCGCATAGGCCCGCGCCCGCGCCTCGGCGAAGTCCGCCCCCAGCGCCGTCACGCCCAGGACGCGCCCGCCGTCCGTCAGGGTCTCCCCGTCCGCCGCGAGCCTGGTCCCGGCGTGGAAGACGGCGACGTCGGACAGATACCCGACCTGCTCCAGCCCCTCGATGGGCAGCCCCTTCGCATAAGGTCCGGGGTACCCGCCCGACGCCAGCACGACGCACACCGCGTCCTGGGTGCGCCAGCGGACCGAGACTTCGTCCAGATGGGCGTCGGTCACGCCGAGCAGGATGTCGACCAGGTCCGTTTCGAGCAGCGGCAGCACCACCTGCGTCTCGGGGTCCCCGAAGCGGCAGTTGAATTCCAGCGCCTTCAGGCCGCCGTCCGGCGTCATCATCAGCCCGGCATACAGCACGCCTTTGTAGGGGATGCCCGTGCTGCGGATGGCGTCCACGGCGGGCCGGAGGATCTGCTCGACCGCCTGCGCGTAGAGCGCCGGGGTGAGCGCCGGGACGGGCGCGTAACACCCCATGCCGCCCGTGTTCGGCCCGCAGTCGCCGTCCAGGGCGCGCTTGTGGTCCTGCACGGCCACCATGGGGATGATCGCCGTGCCGTCGGTGAACGCCATCAGCGACGCTTCCTCGCCCTGCAGGAACTCTTCCACCAGGACGGTCTCGCCGGACGCCCCGAAGACTCGCTCCTGCATCATGCGCGTCAGCGCGTCCTGCGCTTCGGCGTCCGAGCGGCAGATAAACACGCCCTTGCCGGCGGCCTCGCCGTCGGCCTTCACGACCAGCGGCGCCTCCGGGTGGCCCGTGAAGTGCGTCCGCACATAGTGACGCGCGGCTTCCAGCGAGGAAAAAACCGCGAAGTGTCCCGTCGGGATGCCGTACCGGAGCATCAGCCCTTTGGAATAGGCCTTGGAGCCTTCCAGCAGCGCCGGCTCGCGCGCCGGGCCGAAGATGCGCAGCCCCTGCTGCTCGAACACGTCCACAATGCCCGCGATCAGCGGCACTTCCGGCCCCACCACCGTCAGGTCGATCTGGTTGTCCAGCGCGAAGGCGAGCAGCGCGTCGATGTCGTCTGCGGCGATCGGCAGACACTCCGCCAGGCGCGCGATCCCGGCGTTGCCGGGGGCGGCGTAGATCCGGCTGACCTGCGGACTCTGCGCCAGTTTCCAGACCAGCGCGTGTTCGCGCCCGCCCCCGCCGACCACCAAGACCTTCATCATCTGCCCGCCGTCCTGTCCTCAGAACCCCGTCGGCTCGTCGTCGCGCCGCAGCTCCAGGTCCACAAACTTCGCGTACTCCGCCATGAATCCGACCTTGACCATCCCCGTCGGCCCGTTCCGGTGCTTGCCGACGATGATCTCCGTTTCTTCCACCGGCTCCCGCTCGGGCCGGTCCGCGCCCTCGACGGCGTAGGCTTCCTTCATCTTGTAGTACGCCTCGCGGTACAGAAAGCACACCATGTCGGCCTCCGCCTCGATGGAGCCGCTTTCGCGAAGGTCGGACAGCATGGGCCGCTTGTTCTCGCGGCTCTCGACGGCCCGCGACAACTGGGAAAGCGCGATCACGGGGACTTTCAGTTCGCGGCCCAGCGACTTCAACCCCCGCGCGATCTCGCCGATCTCCTGGACGCGGTTCTCCGTCCGCCGGTGCGAGCGCATCAGTTGCAGGTAGTCCACGACGATCAGGCCCAGGCCGTGCTCCGCCATGAGACGTCGGCACTTCGCGCGCATCGTCAGCGCGCTCGTCTCCGTCGCGTCGTCGATGAAGATCGGCGCGTCGTACATGTCCTGGACGACCTTCGCCAGATCGCCCCACTCGTCCTCGGACAGATGCCCCGTCCGCAGCTTGTGCGCGTTGACCTGCGCCTGCGAACACAGCATCCGCATCGCAAGCTGCTCTTTCGACATCTCCAGCGAGAAGACCGCGACCGACTTTTTTTCCTTCAAAGCCACATGCTCGGCGATGGAAAGAGCCAGGCTGGTCTTCCCCATCGAAGGCCGCGCAGCGACGATGATCAAGTCGGTGTTCTGCATCCCCGACGTGATCATGTCGAAGTCGTGGATGCCGGTGGACAGGCCCGAGATGCGCTGCTTCATCTCGCCGAGTTCTTCGGCCTTGTCGTAGACGGACAGCAGCAGGGTGCGGAGCTGGGCGAAATACTCCTGCGTCTGCTGCTGCGAGACGCTGAACACGAGCTGCTCGGCGCGGTCCAGTACCTCGCTGACATCGTCGACCTCGCCGCGCGCCAGACCGACGATCTCCAGCGCCGCCTCGATCAGCCGCCGGAGCAGAGCCTTCTCCTGGACGATCTTGGCGTAGTACTCGATGTTGGCGGCGGTGGGGACTTTGTCGAGCAGGGCGGCGAGGTAGGAGGGGCCGCCGATGACGTCGAGTTTCTCCCGGTTCTTCAGCTCCTCCTGGACGGTGATGAAGTCGACGGGTTCGTCGCGCTCGGCCAGATTCGTGATGGCCTCGAACAGCGTCTGGTGGGCGTCGCGGTAGAAATCCTCTTTGCTGAGAATCTCGGCGGCCTTCTCGATCGCGGCCCGCTCGATCAGCATGGCCCCCAAGGTCGATTGCTCCGCGTCCAGGTTCTGCGGCGGGACGTAGGCGTTCAGAGCGCCCATGTTCGGCCCGCTGAAGCCGTTCCCATTGCCGTTCCCGCCCCGGCGGTATCGCATCCGCCCGCCGTCGGAACCGTTGTGTTCTGCCATAACTGTTCCTCTGTCTGAGAAAGGGACGGAACAAAGCCGGGGCGGGCCGCGCAGGGCCGCAAGCGCTTCGAGAGCAGGGCCGCAAGCGCTTCGAGAGCATGGCCGCATGAGCCTTCCCAGGACCGAAGTCCCGCCCGCTCTTTCTGCGCCCGCGCAGGCGGGCAGTCTGCTCTTCCACAGCCCAGGACTTCAGTCCTGGGACTTACGCGAGAGGTCTAATCCTGGGCAAAAAGGCTCTCACGCCGCCGTCACGACGGCCACTTTCAGCGGCACGGTGACGTCGCGGTGCAGCTTGATCGGCACTTCATACTCCCCGACCGTCTTGATCGGGTCGAGCAGGCCGACCTTGCGCTTGTCCAGCTTGACGTCGAACGACTTCTCGACGGCCTCGGCGATGTCCGCCGCCGTCACACGCCCGTACAGCCGGCTGTTCTCCCCGGCCTTGACCGACAGCGTGACGGTCTGATCCTGCAGCTTCTCCGCCGTGCGGTCCGCCTCGGCGCGCAGCTTCTCCGTCCGGCGCTCCTCCTGGGCGTTCTTCAACTGGAGGTTCTTCAGCGCCCCGCCCGCCGCCTCGACGGCGAGCTTCCGGGGGAACAGGTAGTTGCGCGCGTAGCCGTCGCTGACGTTGACCACGTCGCCCTGCTTGCCCTGCTGGGCGATGTCCTGCATCAGAATAACTTTCATTGTCATGTGTCCTTGTGTTGCGTTGTGTGCGCTTATTTCGCGCTTCGATATTCCAGGCCGAAGACGAACCCGCCCCGGCGCGTCAGGTCTTCGCCCCCGACCAGCAGGCCCAGTTCCGGCGCCAGCATCAGCACGCCGTGGGCGTTCAGATGCACGTCGTTGGGGTCGTAGGCGGCGAACGACAGCGTCCCGCGCCGTCCCAGGCCGACGTCGGCCCCGAGCGCCAGCTTGGACGCATAAAGCCCGTAACGGTAGTCGAGCAGTGATCCCCGCCCCGCGAACCCGCCGCCCTGCAGGTTGAGTCTGTTGCTGTCCCCCAGGCCGTAGATGCCCACGCGGCCAAAGGAGGTGGACTTCCCGACCGGGATGATCGCGTCCGCGTCCGTTCGGAAGTGATCTGTCCGCGCGTTCTGGATCAAATCCACCCGCGGCAGGATCAGCGGCACGGTGTCCGTGGCGCGCGGCAGCGTCACCCGGTCGCTGAAAGGCTCGAACTGGATGCGGTAGCGGCGCCGGCCGGTGCGGGCGGCGAAGAAGGTCAGCACCGGCACGCCCAGGCTGGCAGCCAGCACGAACGGCCCGGCGGGGAAGGTGGCGCAG
>CAXUCQ010000062.1:0-11305 GCA_964249295.1 uncultured Armatimonadales bacterium
ATCTGCCCCCTGGCCCGCCGATCGTCCCCTGTGTCCCGCTGGGGAATGCTTCGTCGTAGTCCTGAACGCACTGCAAGAAGGCGAGACCCGAATGCTTCTCGTTGGACAGACACGCCGTCTGGCGTGCCTTTCGCGGGCCTTGGCGAAGACGGGAAAGAGTATGGCGGCGGGAATCGCAATAATGGCGATCACAACAAGAGGCTCAATCAATGTGAAGCCTGTTGTCCACAAGACAGATCGAGTGTTGACATCGATCTTCCTTGTGTCAGCCTAGCGCGAACTAGGCCATTCGTTCGGTACGACCCGGCGGCAGGCGGCGCTCGCACTTCAGCAGTTGGTCTTCCAGGCGCAAGGACAACACCTCACGATCTTTGGCTTCGGTCTTGCGATCACGTTTAACTTCGTAGGCGCGGCGCTGAATTGCCGCCGTCAAGTCCTTCATTTCTTGTTGAAGATGCTTGATCTCGGCATCATGTCGCTCCACCTTCTCGGTGAGATCAAAAAGCTGCCTGTCATACTGATAAAGTTGTTGCCACTACGACATAGGCGCTTAACGGGCTAAAAGGCGTGGCAATTTGTCGAGCATCGCGCGCGTCTCCGCTCCCAGTCGAGTGATCTCGATTTGATTTTGATCCATTCGTGCGTTTGCTCGCTTCATCTCTTCCAACATCATGCGAAGTGCCACCCGACACTCCGCGTCCGTCTGCGGCATCTCACCGTGTCTATTTATTTGGTCCGCTTCATTCATGGCTCGCCTCCCGGACACATCACACCCCTGCGTCACGCCTTCGGCAGCAGCGCGAGTTTCAGCACCTCGTCCACGTGGGAGACGCGCTCGAAGGTCATCTCGGCGCGCACGTCTTCGGGCAGTTCTTCCAGGTCTTTGTCGTTCTCTAGGGGCATGATAACGGTGCGGATGCCGGCGCGGTGGGCGGCCAGGACTTTCTCTTTCAGGCCGCCGATGGGCAGGACGCGGCCCCGCAGGGTGATCTCGCCGGTCATAGCGATGTCTTTGCGGACGGCGCGGCCCGTCAGTGCGGACGCCAGGGCGGTCGCCAAGGTGATGCCGGCGCTCGGGCCGTCCTTGGGGATGGCCCCGGCGGGGACGTGGATATGGATGTCCAATCGCTCATAGAACTCGTCGTCGATGTCCAGGGCACGGGCGCGGGCGCGGACGCACGACAGGGCGGCCTGGGCGGACTCTTTCATCACGTCGCCGAGCTGGCCGGTCAGCGTCAAGCGTCCGTCCTTGCCGCGCAGGGGCGAGACCTCGATGGAGATGACGTCGCCGCCGCTTTCGGTGTAGACCAGGCCCGTGGCGGTGCCGACCTCGTCTTTTTCCTCCATAACGCCGTAGTGGAACTTGCGCGCGCCCAGATACGTGTGAATGTCTTCCGGGCCGAGCGTCAGGGGGTCTTTGTGGCCCTCGGCGACACGGCGGGCGACTTTGCGGCAGATCGACCCCAGTTCGCGCTCGAAGCCGCGGACGCCGGCCTCGCGGGTGTGCTCGCGGATGACCTGGCGGATGACGGCGTCGGACATCGTGATCTGGCCTTCGGGCAGGCCGTTCTCCTTGATCTGCTTCGGCAGCAGGAACTTCTTGGCGATCTGCAGCTTTTCTTCCTCGATGTAGCCGGAGAACGAGATGACTTCCATGCGGTCGCGCAGGGCGGGCGGAATGGGGTCCAACAGATTGGCTGTGGTGATGAACATCACGTCGGACAGGTCGAACGGCACTTCCAGATAGTGGTCGGTGAACTCGCCGTTCTGCTCCGGGTCCAGCGCCTCCAGAAGGGCCGACGACGGGTCGCCCCGGAAGTCCGACCCCATCTTGTCGATCTCGTCGAGCATGAAGACGGGGTTGCGGACGCCGGTCTGCTTGAGGCCGTGGACGATGCGGCCCGGCAGGGCGCCGATGTACGTCCGCCGGTGGCCGCGAATCTCGGCCTCGTCACGGACGCCGCCGAGCGAGATGCGGACGAACTTGCGGCCCAGGGCGCGGGCGATGGACTTGCCCAGGCTGGTCTTGCCGACGCCGGGCGGGCCGACGAAGCACAGGATCGGGCCTTTCAGCGTCCCGGCCAGTTGGCGCACGGCCAGAAACTCCAGGATGCGCTCCTTGACCTTGGGCAGCCCGTAGTGGTCCTCGTCGAGCATGGCCTCGGCGGCGGACACGTCCAGCGTCTCGTCGGTGGCCTTGTTCCAGGGCAGGGCGACCAGCGTGTCCAGGTAGGTGCGGATGACGGTGCCTTCGGGCGCGATGCCGGGCATCTTTTCCAGCCGCTCGATCTCCTTCAGCGCCCGCTCGGCGACGGCCTCGGGCATCCCCGCTTCGGCGACTTTGGCGCGGTACTCGTCGACCTCGCTCTGCTGCTCGCTGCGCTCGCCTAACTCCTGCTGGATGGCCTTCATCTGCTCGCGCAGGATGAACTCGCGCTGGGTCTCGCCCATCTCCTTCTCGACCCGGCTGCGGATGTTTTTCTGGATTTCGAGGATCTCGAACTCTTTGGTCAGCAGGACGCCGAGCCGCTGCAGCCGCTCCTCGGGATCGAGCGTCTCCAGCAGCTCCTGCTTGACCTCGACGCGCAGGGACGGCATATGCCAGGCGACGCTGTCGGCGAGGCGGCCCGGATCGTCGATGTTGAGCATGGTGACGACCGACTCGGGGGGGATGTTCTTGCCCGTGTTGACGATCTGCTCGAACTGGGCCATCACGGAGCGCATCAGCGCTTCGGCGTTCAGGCTGTGGCGGGCGTCGGCAGGCAGGATCTCGACCTCGGCCCGGAAGAACGGCTCGTTCTGCGTGTAGCTCTTGATGCGGGCGCGGGCGACGCCTTCCAGCATGACCCGCACCGTGCCGTCGGGGACTTTGAGGACCTGCATGATCTCGGCGACGACGCCGACCTCATACAGCTCTTCCGGGTCCGGGTCCTCCGCGCCCATCTGCTTCTGGGCGACGAGCAGGATGTGCTGCGAGCCGCTGCCGGCCTCATCCAATGCCTGCACGGATTTCTCGCGTCCGACGAAGAGCGGGAAGATCAGATTCGGGAAGTGGACGTTGTCGCGGATCGGGAGGAGAGGGAGTTCGCGCGGCAGGTCCGGCAGCGGCGTCGCGGCGGCCGCTTTTTTCGCATCCGCACCCTTGCGGGCGCGTGGGGTGGTGGTTCGTGGCATGGGGAGAGTGTACCCGAGATGTGCGGGCGGCGGAAGTCACTCGATGGAAAGAGCGGCCCCCACGGGCGCTCCGGGGGGGCCGCTCTCCCGTCCGGCCAAAGGCTTTCGCGGAGCGAACCAGGACGGTTTCTCTCGCGGGCGGCTTCCGCCGCTCACCGTGTTCTAAGACGCGGCGCGAAGCGGCGTGGAGGTCACGATCGGGGCCGTGCGCTCGCGGACGGTCTCATCGGTGATGACGACCTTTTTGATGTCGCGCTGCGAGGGGACCTCATACATGATGTCGCGCATGACCTCTTCGATGATCGTGCGCAGGGCGCGGGCGCCGGTCGAGCGCGTGATCGCCTCGTCGGAGATGGCGTGCAGGGCGTCGTCGGTGAACTGCAGATCGACGCCGTCGTACTCGAAGAACTTGCGGTACTGCTTGACCAAGGCATTCTTCGGCTCGGTCAGAATCTGCATCAGCGCCGAATGGTCCAGGGCGCGCAGCGTGGCGACGACGGGCAGGCGCCCGATGAACTCGGGGATCAGGCCGTACTTCAGCAGGTCTTCGGGCATGATGTGCTGGAGCAGGTCGCCGACCTGACGGCCACGCTTGCTCTGGTTCTGGGCGCGGAAGCCGAGCGACTTTTGGTTCATGCGCCGCTCGATGCTGTCCTCAATGCCCTCGAACGCGCCGCCGCAGATGAACAGGATGTTGGTCGTGTCGAGCTGCACGTACTCCTGCTGCGGGTGCTTGCGGCCCCCCTGCGGCGGGACGTTGGCCGTGGTCCCCTCTAATATCTTGAGCAGCGCCTGCTGGACGCCCTCGCCGCTGACGTCGCGGGTGATGCTGGGGCTTTCGGATTTGCGCGTGATCTTGTCGATCTCGTCAATGTAGATGATGCCGCGCTGGGCGTTCTTGACGACGTCTTGGATGTTGCCGCCGTTGTCGGCGGCCTGCAAAAGTTTCAGCAGGATGTTCTCGACGTCCTCGCCGACGTAGCCCGCTTCGGTGAGTGAGGTCGCGTCGGCGATGGCGAACGGGACGTTGAGAATCTTGGCGAGTGTTTGGGCCAGCAGAGTCTTGCCGCTGCCCGTCGGGCCGATCAGAAGGATGTTGCTCTTCTGCAGCTCGATGTCCGAGTTCTGGACGTTGATGCGCTTAAAGTGGTTGTAGACGGCCACGGACAGCGAGCGTTTCGCCATCTCCTGGCCGACGACGTACTGGGACAGGATGCGGTAGATCTCTTTGGGCTTGGGGATGGACGCCAGGACGCTGTAATCGTCCACCTGCGCGGACACGTCGGAGCGGACGATCTCGTTGCACAGATCGACGCACTCCAGGCAGACGCCGCCGTGGACCCCGAGAATCAGTTTCTTGACCTGCTCGCGGCTCTTGCCGCACAGCAGGCACCGGCTGTCGTTACGCTCCGCCCCGATTCTTGCCATTCCAAGTCCTTTGAGTGTATTTGCCCGCACCGGCAAGAAGGAAGCCCTCACCCGGCTCGCCGAGGCTCGCCACCCTCTCCCGCAAGCGGGCGGGGGTTGAAGAACTGTTTTTTCAGCTTTCTCGCTTCCCCATGCGAAGGGGAGACAGCAAACCCCTCCTCAACCCTCGCCCGCTTGCGGGAGAGGGTGGCGAGCCTCGGCGAGCCGGGTGAGGGCTGTTCTGTTACCGCGACAGCACTTCGTCGATGATGCCGTATTCGACGCCCTCTTGCGGCGTCATCCAGTAGTCGCGGTCGATGTCTTTGGCGACCTGCGAGAACTCGCGGCTGCAGTTCTCGGCCAGGATCTCGGTCAGCTTCTCACGGAACGAGAGCACCAAGCGGGCCTGGATCTCGATGTCCGAGGGGGTCCCCTGGAAGCCGGCGCTGCCCTGGTGAATCATGATGCGCGAGTTGGGCAGACTGGACCGCTTGCCCTTGGTGCCGCCCGAGAGCAGCACGGCGCCCATCGACGCGGCCATGCCGACACAGGTCGTGGCGACGTCGGCCTTGATGTGGCGCATCGTGTCGTAGATCGCCAGGCCCGCCATGACCGACCCGCCGGGCGAGTTGATGTAGCACTCGATGTCCTTGTCCGGGTCTTCTTTCTCCAGGAACAGAAACTGCGCCACGATCACGTTCGCCATCTGGTCGTGGATCTGGTCGCCGATAAAGACGATGCGGTCCTTCATCAGACGCGACCACAGGTCATACGCGCGCTCGCCGCGCGGGCTTTGCTCGACGACAGTCGGAATCCAGGTGTTCTGGATGGACTGAATATAAGCCAGCGAGTCGCTGGGGGCCAGGCCCAGTTGATCGCTCAGCCGCTCGAAGTTGGGGTCGATCTGCATGGTTCGGTCATCCTTCATTTTCGGGAGGGGCCGAGACTTCCGTCTCGTCCTCTGCGTCTGTGTCGGCTTCGTCCGCCGGCGCGTCCCCCGCTTTGACGACCTTCTCTTCCATTATGGTCGCTGCGCGGAGAAAATCCAGCACTTTTTTGGTCTGCGCCCGGTTGCGGAGGCCGGCGATCTGGCCGTTGCTCTCCAGGACGGCCCGCACGGCGGCGGGCGACGTGCGCTGCTGCGCGGCCTGTTCGGCCAGGGCGGCGTCCACGTCGGCGTCGGTGACCGCCAGGCTCTCGCGCTCGGCGATCTCGCCCAGAACCAGCCCGATCTGGATGCGCTTCTCGGCGTTGGTCTGGAACTCGGTCATCAGCGACTCGCGCGTCCGCCCGGTCCGCCCCAGGTAGTCTTCCAGGCTGACGCCTTCCTTCTCCAGACGCGAGAGCAGGCCTTGGGCGTCCTCGTTGACCTCGGCTTCCGTGAGCTGGGGCGGGAACTTGATCGTCGACGCGCCCACGATCTGGTCGATCAGCGCGGCGTCGGCCTCGTTCTCGGCGCTGCCGGCTAGGGACTTTTCCATGTCCGTGCGGAGGCTGGTCCTCAGCGCGTCCAGGGTTTCGACCGTGCCGCTGGTGATCTTCTTCGCTAACTCGTCGTCCAGGGGCGGCAGAATCTTGGCTCGGACTTCGTTGACTTTGACGGTGAACTCGGCCTGCTCGCCGGCCAGGTCTTCTTCCGGGTAGTCCTCGGGGTAGGACAGCGGGAACGTCTTCTCCTCGCCGACGCTCATGCCGACAAGCTGCGCGTCGAAGCCGGGGATGTTGTCGGCGCCGATCTCGATCATGGTCGCGCGCGGGTCGGCGGCGTCCGGGCGGGCGTCGGTGACGGCGGACACGTCGGCGATGACCAGGTCGCCCGTCTCGACGGGCCGCTCGACCGTGGGGTAGTCGGCGGCGCGCTCGCGCATCCGCTCGAGCTGCTTGTCCACG
Source organism: uncultured Armatimonadales bacterium (assembly GCA_964249295.1). Taxonomy (GTDB): domain Bacteria; phylum Armatimonadota; class Armatimonadia; order Armatimonadales; family Capsulimonadaceae; genus CAZZVX01. The sequence continues at coordinate 6,472 of CAXUCQ010000062.1, forward strand.
TCCTCGTCGTCGAGTTCGTACTTCTTGCGCTCCACGGTCAATCCGGCGTAGGGGCCGAGTTCGACGGAGGGGGCGAGCGGCACGACGGCCTTGAAGATGAACGGCTTGTCCGACAGGTCGAGCTGCACAAGTTCGAGCTTGGGGGCGCCATACGGCTCGACGCTCTCCTGGGTGATGGCCTGCTCGTAGGCCGGCTCGACCAGCAGCTCCGCCGTGCGCTGGCGCACGTCCGACTCGGGGACGCGCTGGCGGACGAAGTTCATCGGCGCTTTGCCCTTGCGGAAGCCGGGGACGGCGACGTACTTGGCGTACTCGCGGTAGGCCTTGTCCACGGCGGAGACGACCTTGTCCCCCTCGACTTCGATGGTGAGCGCGACTTGGCACGGCTCAAGCGGCTCTTTGGTCACCTGCATGATCGTTGAATTACTCCTCTGTGCGTGGGGAAAAACGGGTGTTTTAATGCCCCACAGTGTACCCTAGCGGCAGAAGCGTTGTCAATGAAAGGCGTTTACCAGGGCCAGTGCCGTCGGAGCGCGTAATCCTCGGCGAACTGCTCGGAGGCGGCGGTTCGGGGCAGCGTTTTGTGACCGTTGCGGCGGCGTTCCATCCAGTAAACGTGATGGCCTATCTCATGGAGCAGAACGTGTCTCAGGGTGAACTCGCGCAGGTGATCCGCCTCCCAGTGGCAGACCCAGCGGCTGCCTTGCTTTTCTACGCACATCCCGAACGCGATCTCGACAGCCAGGCCACGCTCGGTCTCATGCCGCTTCGTCTGTGCAGCCTGCCGATAAGTCAGCGAGGCCGGATAGGAATAAAGATGGACCTGAGGCTTGTCACGGAAGAAGTAGCGCCCGTCGGCGCGGCAGTCCTTCCGTGTCGCAGGCACCAGGCCCACGGCGGCCAGGCCGTCGAGTTCACACGAGGGGATGAGCGATAGCTGCTCATTGATGTCCTTTACGGTACAAGGGTAAACCCAGCCCGGTGTCAGCGGCCTTTCGAACACAGGAACCATATGCCCTAGTTCGTGACGGCAGGGCCAGCTTCCTGCCGACGTGAAGCCCACGAGTCAGTGTTGACAGCATAGTAGACACATGGTACAATAGCATCTGAGCATGGTAGAAGGGAGTCTACTCAGTTGCCGCTGCGCTGGCTGTTTCTGGACATGAACTCGTTTTTCGCGTCGGTCGAGCAGCAGGAGGACTCGCGGCTGCGGGGGCGGCCCGTCGCCGTCGTGCCGCTGGAGTCCGACACGACCTGCTGCATCGCGGCCTCGTATGAGGCCAAGGCGTTCGGCGTCAAAACGGGGACCAGCGTCAGTGACGCGAAGCGCCTGTGTCCGCACGTCCGCTTTGTCCCGGCCCGGCACGGGCGCTACCGGGACTACCATGAGGCCATCGTCGATGTCGTGCAGGACTGTCTGCCTATCGAGAAGGTCCTGTCCGTGGATGAGATGGTGTGCCGCCTCTGGGCCAACGAGTGCGAAATCGCCGACGCCATGCGATTGGGCGAACGGCTCAAGACGGAGATCCATCGGCGGGTCGGGGACGGCCTGCACTGCTCGGTGGGATTGAGCCTGAACCCGTTTCTGGCCAAAGTCGCCGCCGAGATGCAGAAGCCGAACGGCCTGGTCGTGCTGGACGAGGAAGACCTGCCGCAGAAGCTGTTCAATCTGAAACTGACCGACTTCCCCGGCATCAGCCGGGCGATGGAACAGCGGTTTCACAATGCCCAAGTCTGGGACACCGAGCAGATGTGCCGACTGACCTGCCCCGAAATGCGGCGGGTCTGGGGCGGCGTCCGGGGCGAGGTGTGGTGGCATCTGCTCCGGGGCCATGCCGTGACGGAGCCGCCGCCGGTGCGGCGGAGCGTCGGGCATTCCCATGTGCTCGGGCCGGAACTGCGGACTCCTTGGGGCGCGGCGATGGTGGCCGGGCGTCTGCTGGAGAAGGCCGGGGAGCGCCTGCGGCACCTCGGGTTCTACGCGCGCGGTCTGAGCGTCCACGTCCGGGGGCCGGAGCGCCAGTCCTGGGAGCGCAAGGCGCGGCTCGCTCCCTGCCAGGATTATTGGACGTTGGTGGGCGTGCTGCGCTCGCTGTGGGAACATCCGTTCCAGGAACCGACACAGGTCGGCGTCGTGCTGTACGACCTGGTGGCCGCGGGCGACGTGACCCTGCCGCTGTTCGGGGACGCGGAGCCGCGTCTGCGGGCCGCCCGCGCCGTGGACCGGATCAACCAACGCTTCGGGCGCGGGACGCTGTCCTCGGCCAACGTCCTGCCGGTCCGCCAAACGGCAGAGGACAAGATCGCGTTCGGGAAGGTCAAAGATTTGGCTTAAGCGGCGATGGGTGTTTTTGCGTCGGCCTCTGCCAAAGCGGAATGATGCCGTGGCGATGGAATGGAATGCCCCTGCCGTCGCATCGCGGCGATCCAGGCTGCCTTGACCTCGCGTAGATTTGCTAATGCCTCCTCCGCTGTCAGTCCGTCGGTGATGCAGCCAACGAACTCGGCAATCCCCGCGATGTAGTATCCGTCTTCCGGGCTATAGTAAAGATTGACCTCGTAGCCATCCATCTTTGTCTTCTCCTGAGTCCAAATCTAGGGCGTCCCGTACCTGTGCCACTTGATACCATTTCGCCTTTCCGCTTTTCTCCGGCTGAAGATTGAGCGCGGTGAGAACCAGTGGGTGACTGTGAGTCCGGTGGCTACCGCCGCGACTGTCGGTTTCCCAACCGAGTCTCTCCAGGTAAGAGATCAGTTCCTGGTAGCCGATGTTTCTGTCGGACCGGCCGCCCGCCAGTGTCTCGTAGAACTTAGCCCATCTGCTCACGTCGCCCCGGCTGCATGATACAGCCAGGCTTTTCGGTCGTCAAGCCTGTCAACCGGACAGACCCAATTCGGCCACATAGTCGCGGCCCTGGCGCTGCCAGTAGCGGGAGCAGAGCGGGAGGAAGTCGCACGTGGGGCAAACGTCGGGCAGAGGGACGGGGCGGACCGCCTCGAAGTCCGTCTCCATGATGAGCAGGCCGATGCCGCGCAATTCTTCCTCCAACTCGGCCAGTTCGTCGTCGGTGTACGAGGCCGAGGCCGTGACGTCGCCGCGCAGGGCGTGGATGGTGGCGAACACGCGCCGGTCCGGCCAGTTGCGCCGGGCGAGCAGTTGGTAGACGGACATCGCCAACGCTCCCTTGACGTCTTCCTCGGACACGCTCATCCGACCCGATTTGTAGTCCACGATCTCCAGGGCGTTGTCGGAAAGGTGTTCGTCGATGCGGTCCACGCGGCCCGTCAGCACGAACGGCCCCATGTCCCACTTCAGCATCTTCTCGGTCAGGAACGTGCGCGTCTCGTCGGCGCGGGCCTGGGACGCGGCGTGGTAGGTCGCCAGTATCTCCACGGCGGCGATTTTGTGTTCCTGCTCGTGGGCGGCGTCCTTGTACCCCTGCGACTGCCACGCCGTTTCGAGGCCGGCGACCAGATCGGGGACCGAGACGGCGGCGCTGCCGCCCGCCTCATGGAAGTTCTGCAGGGTCTGGTGCAGCGTGCTGCCGAACGTGTATCCGGCGCGGGATTTGTGATAAAAGCGCCCGATCTTGTCCACGTACTCGTTGCGGTACATCACGGCGCAGGCCAGAAACGTCCGCAGGCGGGTGGGGGAGAACTCGGGCTTGCGCGGCTTCTTCTCGGGTTTAGGCTTCGGCGCCTTCGGCTCTTTGGGTTCGGCGGGCTTGCGGGGCATGGGAAAAGTATACCCGAAGGAATCCACCTCCCCGCTCACGCACTGGCGTGCCTGGAAGGCGCTGGGGGTCCTCCCGATGCGGGAGGACGGGAGGGTGGTGGACGACGCGCTGTGACCGTCCGACAGGCCGTGGCAGACTGGGAGCGCCTCCCGCGCCACGCGCTGCCTGTCCTCCCGTTTCGGGAGGACCCCCAGCGCCTTCCAGGCACGCCAGTGCGTGAGCGGGGAGGTGGGTTCCTACCCCGCCTCGCGCACGACGACGCGGCTGCCCTGGACGAGCACGACCTGGACCGGGGTCCCGGCGGCGATGAACCCGCCTTCGCTGACGACCGGCAGGCGGACGCCCTCGATCTCCGCCGTGCCGGAGGGGCGGAGCAGGGTGGAGGCGGTACCGACGTGGCCGAGGAAGCCGGTGTAGTCGTCGCTCGACACGTAGCCGGCGGCGGCGGTCTGGCGCATCGGCTGGCCGATCTTCTGCCAGACGGGGCTGCGCGGCAGGTAGATGAAGAACGCGGCGACGAGGGCCAGCGTGGTGAGCAGCGCGGCGGCGGCGGAATACAGTGCGCCGGTCTGCGCGCCGCCCAGGGCGTAGTACATGCCGAGGAAGACGAGCACGAGGCCGCCGAGAACGGCCAGGCCGTGACCGGGCAGGTGGGCCTCGAAGACCATCAGCGCGACGCCCGCCAGGAACAGCACGACGCCGACCCACGTCGCGGTGCCGACGGTGATGTGGGCGGCGAAGATCAGCAGGACGAGCGCGCCGCCGGACAGGCCGGCCATCCCCACGAGTGCCAGGTCATCACTTCCACGATGACCAGGGCCAGCCCCAACGCCAGCAGCAGGATCGTGGCCCACGGCTGGCTGACCCAGAGAGCGATCATCGTCCAGGTGTCGGAACGGACGGTCGTGAGCGAGGCGGACCCCAGGCCCATCTTGGCGAGCACGTCGGGATAGTCGGACGCGATCACGTCGCAGTAGCCGACGCTCCGGGCCTGGGTCGCCGTGAGCGTCAGCGCGTCGGTCGGCTTGATGCCCAGCGACGGCAGCGGGGCGTCCGCCGAGACGAAGGCGGCGGACGCGACGGGCCGCAACCCGGAG
>CAXUCQ010000063.1:0-376 GCA_964249295.1 uncultured Armatimonadales bacterium
AGGAAATGCGTGGCCAGCACGGCCGCCAGCTGGTCCACTGCAACCCGGCGCTCGCGCAGCGCCCTGTGGGGCCGGTACAGCATGCATGTCCGACGTCCGCTGGACGTCGGAGCCATGCGGACCGCAGCACAGGCGCTCGTCGGATCGCACGACTTCGCCGCTTACGCCCGCCGGGGCGGCAATCCCGGACCGACGACGGTCCGCGATCTGCGCCGGATCTCGATTCGAACGCTGGCGATCGGGGCGGTGCTCGTGACGCTCACGGCGAACGCCTTCGGATCTGCCACGGTCGTGTGAACTCGCTTCTGCCAACTCTCCGGCAGTTCGTCATAATACACCCCGCGGCCTGCTTGCGCCCAAGAGACCAGTGCGACCA
>CAXUCQ010000063.1:386-1772 GCA_964249295.1 uncultured Armatimonadales bacterium
GCCTTTCTGCGGTCGATGGTGCGGAACATCGTCGGTGTGCTGGTGGAGATCGGCGTGGGCGACCTGCCGAACGAGGCCGCCGCGCAGATACTCGAAACGCGGGATCGGGTCCAGAACCCGTGTCCGCCCGCGACGCCGAACGGCCTCTGCCTGTGGCGCGTCGATTACTAAGCGCGCTGATTACTAATGGAGAAGAACAATGGCAACTTATAGCGCAAAACCCGCCGAGATGGAGAAGAGCCGGTCCTGGGTCGTCATCGACGCCACGGGCCAGCCGATGGGCCGCCTCGCCGTGGAAGTCGCGAAGATTCTGCGCGGCAAGAACAAGCCCGAGTGGACCCCGCACGTTGACTGCGGCGACCATGTGATCGTCATCAACGCCGACCGGGTCCGCCTGACCGGCAACAGCAAGAGCGACGAACCGATCTATCGGCACACCCTGTATCCCGGCGGCATCCGGTCGGTGACGCGGGGCCGCGAGATCGAGAAAGACTCCGTGGCCGCATTGATGCGCGTCGTCAAAGGGATGCTGCCGCACAACACGCTGGGCGCGCAGAACCTCAAAAAGCTCCGCGTCTACGCCGGGGCCGAACATCCGCACCAGGCGCAGAAGGCTTCTTAACTCTTAGGAATCACACATGGCACAAACTACACGCTACTACGGCACCGGGAAGCGCAAAAACGCCACCGCAAAGGTCTGGCTCTCCAGCGGCCAGGGCAATATCGTCGTCAACGACAAGAACACAACCCAGTATTTCGGTCGCCGCACCTTGGAAGCGATCATCCAGCAGCCGTTCGAGGCGACGGACACGGCGGGCCGCTTTGACGTCTGGGCGCGGACCCTGGGCGGCGGCATCTCCGGCCAGGCCGGGGCGCTTCGCCACGGCATCGCCAAGGCTCTTGTCGAGGCCGATCCGGGCTACCGCCCCGTCCTGCGGAAACTCGGCTACCTGACGCGCGACCCGCGCGTCAAAGAGCGCAAAAAGGCCGGTCGCAAGCGCGCGCGTCGCGGCTTCCAGTTCAGCAAGCGCTAAACTGTTTGCGGCAGTTGTGGGAACTATTGCCGGGTTGCGGGTACGTATCACTGTGGAGACGCGGGTCGGCGGCCCGGACCGCAGAGGCAGGAACGATGACGACGCTCGCATTCGGGTTCGGCAGTCCGGTGGATTTGGCGATCATTTTTGTCGTCGCGCTGGTCGTCTTCGGCCCGAAAAAACTGCCCGAAGTCGGGCGTCAGCTCGGTCAGGCCATACGCGAGTTCCGCAAGATGGCGGACGAGATGACGGGGGCCGTGCATTCCGTCCAGCACGAGGTCGAGTCCGTCTACAAGCCCGTCCTGAACCCGCCTCCGGCGAGTCAGGCGACCAGCAGCCCGCCCGTGGAGCG
>CAXUCQ010000063.1:1782-8852 GCA_964249295.1 uncultured Armatimonadales bacterium
CCCTCTGGCGGTGCCGCGCCGACTTACCACCGTGCTCTCGTGGCGCTGCTGGCGGCTGGGCATTGTCAGGTACTATGACTTCGCTCGCATTCGGATTCGGCGGCCCGCAGGACATGGTGATCATCGCCGTGGTCGTCCTGCTGCTCTTCGGCGGCTCCAAACTGGCCGGCTTCGGCAAGTCGCTCGGCGAGGGCATCAAGGAGTTCAAAAAGGCGACCAACGAGGATGACACGCATCCGACGCCGCCCGCCGTCACGACGGCTTCCGCGCCCACGGCCGTCGTGACCAAGCCCGAGGAGAAATAGTCCTTCCATGAACGCGCTCCAGATCCTTCTGCTGGTTCTCCAGTTCTTGATCAGCATCGCCTTTATCCTGATCGTCATGTCGCAGACGACCAAGAACGAGGGACTGACGGGGACCATCGGCGGCAACATGTCCCCGAACTTCAAGGGCAAGCCGGGCCGCGAGGAACAACTCCAGTTGCTGACGCGCTACCTCGGCATCGCATGGTTCGTCGTCGGCATCATCACCGGCATCGCTTTCCGCAGCTTCGGCAGCTAGGGCGAGACAAAAACAAGAACAGGGCCTGAGAGTTCACTCTCAGGCCCTGTTGTGCTGTCTTATCCCCATCCTACGCCGCCTTGCGGATCTGCTCATCCCGCCCGCGCTGCCAGTCGGCGAGTTCAATCACCGTCGCTGCTCTCTCCTGCGGCTCTTCCTGCGCAGTGGAAACGATGTAGGAGTAGAACGCTACCGCCGTCACGACATAGCCCGCCAATATCCACAGTATCATTTTTCGCCTCCCCTTTGACGTTCATTGTCGGCGTCTCTGTCCACTTTCCTCACCCCATCAGTACCTGTATCTATTCCATTGTACGCTGGCTGACAAACATCCGTCTCGGAAATTCTCATCTGGTGAGAATTTCCGAAGATCGTCCTGCGGCGTTAACGCATTCCGTTGTCACTCACTGATAATCCTGTCATAATATAGATGTCACTTGAGACATAGACTTGGTGTGGAGGAGAACAGGATCATGGACACGATTTTAGAGACCAACGCCGCCGTCGAGAGCGTCCGCCAGGCCTACGACGGGGTTTCGGATAGGCCCAAAGCGGAGTGGGTCCGGGGCGAATGCCCGCAGTGCGGCGAGCCGCTCGTCAGCAACTGCTACTATGTCGGGGGAAAAGGCTATTTGTGTACGTGGGAGTGCTGGGCGTCGCTCGGCAGTGAACCGACCTGTCAGTATCGCAGGATACTTTGAATGCCGGAACATTCGCTTTGTTGCCGCCTATGAAGACCCAGGGCATATACGTGATCGTCAACATCCACACAGCACAAGCCTACATCGGCAGCTCTGTGGATGTTGCCAGTCGCTGGACCAGTCACAAAAGGGAACTGAGGCAGGGCTGCCATAAGAATGGTTTGCTCCAAGAGGCGTGGGACCAGTGGGGTCATACCGCTTTCCAACTGCAGATTCTGGAGCGAGTCGGGGAACGCAAAGAGCTGGAAGCCAGGGAACAGCATTATCTTGACTTGTTCCAGCCTTTCTATAATGAGAGTTTATTCGCCGTCCGAGCGCCGTACAGAACCTGGCGGAGTGACGCATTGGATGAGGCCAGATTCTGGAACAAAGTGTGTCGCGTCGAGGAAGGCTGCTGGCTTTGGAACGGAACACTACTGGCGCAGGGCTATGGCTGCTTCAAGATTGCCGGCAGGATGTACAAGGCTCATCGGCTCTCTTACCAGTTTACCCATGGAAACATCCCAGAAGGCCTTGTGATCTGCCATCACTGCGACAACCCGAGGTGTGTACGTCCCGACCATCTGTTCGCAGGGACACACAAGGATAATGCTGTTGACAGAGACAAAAAGCGGCGTGGATATTTTTGTCGACCCGAGAGCAGAATGACCAAGGTTTCCGGCGATCGGCATTGGAAACGTCTTCATCCAGAACTGGTGCGAGGGGAACTCAACCCCCGCGCAGTGTTGACAAGAGAGCAGGTGGAAGTCATCCGTAGTCGGTATGCTCGTAAAGAAGCCTCCCAGTCGGCCCTAGCGAGAGAGTACGGCGTGGCGCAGACAACCATCAGCGCGCTCATCAGAAGAGAAAATTGGCAGGACTAGCAGAGACATCGAGACCAGACTCGGTTTAAGGAGAACAGACAATGAGCACCCATGACAACGGCAGCGGGCGGGAAGTGACGAAGATCCAGATCTTCCGCTTCGTCGCCAAAGACAAAATCCTGGACATCTGCGACCTGCTGGCGTTCGACCCGAAGCGCAGCAAGCTGTCGTTCACGCTGGTGGAGTTCGACGACGCCCACAAGGCCACCCAGCGGGTGCGCCACTACGTGGACGCGGACGATTTCAAACTCGTCTGCCACGACCTGCTGGCCGGCACGTTCACCCAGTTCGAGGACCAGAAGGGCAGCGCCCACGACGACTTCACCGAGGCGCGCGTGCTGTCGTTTAAGAAAGAATCCAAGTACCGGCAGCCGTTCGTGCTGCGTATCGACAACGGACAGGGCGAGGTCTTCGGCAGCGGACAGGTCAAGATGGTGCGGGCGACCGACAGCCTGACCATCCAGATGCCGGAGTTCGAGGCCCGCAAGATGGCGCTGGTGGTGCTCGACTACGTCCAGCAGTGGGAGATGATCCACTTCCGCAGGCGTCAGGAGGCCCGCACGGTGTCCTTTACGCCGTCTGCGGAGGCCGTGGCCAGAGAGCGGCCAGAGACGGACGCGCTGGCGGCCTAGACGCCGCCCGCGACGATCATCCACAGAGAGCGGCGGGGAAAAGTTCCCCGCCGCTCTTTTTCCGTCCCGGACTCGTCAACAGGGCGCACGGTGCGGTACAATGCGTGTGAGGATTCCGGCTTATGACACGACGAGCCTTTACTCTGATCGAACTGCTGGTGGTGATCGCCATCATCTCGCTCCTTGCCGCCATCATTTTTCCGGCGTTCGCATCCGCCCGTGGCAAAGCGCGCCAGATCGCCTGTCTCTCGAACATCCGTCAGTTGGGCATGGCCGTGGCCATGTATTCCCAGGACGCCGATGATCTTTATCCCTACGCGATCGACCCTTCGGACAAGTTCTCCAATCCGTGGATATGGAGCGGCACGGCGCAGGCGCAGCAGGTGGCGGGGATGAGTCTGCTCAACCCGGACCCGAACGTGCCGAACGAGCCTGGCGTCCTGACCCCCTACGTCAAGAGCAATGATGTCTGGCGCTGCCCGTCCGACACCGGCTACACCTTCCTCGACAACGCGCCGAACAGTCAAATGCAGGCGCAGCCCAGCTCTTACCAGGCCTACGGGTCGTCGTACCTGCTGCGGACGGAGGTCGTGATCGACAACAAACTCTACTCCAACGTCGCGTCCTACTCGCTGTTCAGCCCGCCTTACAGCAACAGCCCCCCGGACCCGTCGCCGCCCTGCACGGAGCACGGGCCGGCGGAGGTGAACCTGCTGATGGACGGCGCCGGGGCGTGGCACGGCGGTCTGCTGGAGTCGCAGAAGCGGTACAACGTCCTGATGGCCGATGGACACGCGGTCAACCAGAACCGTGACCAGTATTGGATCACCTGGAACCGGCCCCTGACGCCGCCCCCCGGCTGCCCCTGACCGTCACGCCGCCCTTTTATGAGCACAAAGACACGGCCCGCCAAGGCGGCCAGCACGGACGCGGAGAAGGGCGCAGGGCGCAAAGACGGCGCTTCGACCGGCATCGTGACCTTCGCCGTCGGCGTCGTGATCGCGGCGTATCTGTTCCTGACCAACCCCGATCCAAAATCGTTTGAGGCCTACAACTTCATCAACACGGGGCTGTGTCTCTGGGTCCCGCTGATGACGATTCTGTTCGGACTGCGCCAGGAGCCGAGTCAGTTCGGCCTGACGCGCGGCGACCGCCGGCTGGGGCTGAAATGGGTGCTGATCGCCTGGGTCGGGATGATCCTGCCGCTGGTCTATTACTCCCATCTGGCCGCCGCCCGGCAGTTCTACCTGCAGGGCCGTCTGGAGAATTCTTATCTGTCCGGCCTGGGCGTCGTCTTCGACGGCCTCCGCGTCAACTACAAGGCGCTGGTCTATTTCGAACTGGCGACCGGCTTTTACATGTTCTGCTGGGAGTTCTTCTTCCGGGGGTTTTTGCTGTTCGGCCTTCAAAAGACGTTTCTCCGCACTTGGGGAGCCGTCATCGTCCAGGCATTGCTGTTCATGCTGCTGCACTGGGTCTGGCACGACCAGACCCACGCCTCCAAGCCGTCGCTGGAAGTGCTGTCCGCCCTGCCCGGCGGCATTATCCTCGGCATCCTCGCCGTGCGGACGCGCTCGTTCCTTTATGGCTTCCTTGCGCACTGGGCGATCTCCGTCACGCTCGATCTGTTCCTCCTGGTCCCGTTTACTTTCCATCATAACGGGTAAAATAGCCTAACTCGTGATGCAGCACGAACTGCGGCCGCCTCTGCGTTCCCGCCTCACCCCACTTTAAGAAAATCGCGGACTCGCGGCACGGAGGACACGAATTCATGGAGAATGTACGGATCGAGACCAGTCTGCGCCACCGGGAGGGAGTGCCGATCCTCGACGTCGTCGGAGAGATCGACATCTACACGACGCCCCAGTTCAAAGAGGCCATCAGCGCGGCCATCGACGAGGGCAAGCCCGGCATCGTCATCAACATGACCAAGGTGACGTACATGGACAGCAGCGGTTTCGGTACTCTTCTTTCCGCCACCAAGCGTCTCCGGCCCATCGACGGCGCGTTATACCTGTCCGGCTGCAACGAAGCAATCACACGCATGCTGCAGATCACCCGCCTCAACACCATTTTCGGCGTGTATGCGACCGAGGAAGACGCACTCGCCGCCGCCTCGCCGAGCGCCGAATCATCCCCAGCGGAGCCGGCGACGGCCTAGCGCGATCCATCGGCAGCCGGCGGCGCAGAGGAACGCGAGCGCCGCGCACAATCCGTACAAGCCCAGGCGAAACGAGTTCGGCAGGTAGCGCATCTCTACCGTGGCCGCCGTCGCGGCCTGGGCTTGTTGTCGTGACCATTCCACCGTGCGGAACAATTCCGGCCCCTCGCGGATAGGCTCTTCCTGACCGTGGACCCATGCCCTCCAGCCTGGGTACCACTGATCGGCCACCACCACGCCCGTGCTCTTTGCGTCCACTGTCAGCCGCAGTCGCGTCGGCGCGATGTCGGTCAACCCGACGCCGCGCCCATCCAGAGCGCGTGCGCGCGGCAGTGCGGCGGCATTCTCGTAGATGTACGTGTCGCCGTCTCGGAACTCCAGTGATTTGCCGGTGGCCGAGCCGGGCAGCGGCCCGAGCGACACAAAAAATCGCACCCCGGCCTCGGCAGCCAGAACGGACGTGTCACCGTAGGTGAAGACCATGTTGCCGTTCTCCGGCGGCGCGGGGGAGCCGACGTCCATCTTGCCCGCCCACTCGATGTACTGACGGGTCAGCAGCGAATCATAGCCCTGCGTATCGCGCAGGCCGTAAACCGCCGCGGCGTTCGGCGGCAGCACGGTCTCAGGCGCGTGATAAAGGCTCCATCGGCGGTTAAGCGGCATGACGCGGCCGCTCCCCGCGTGCTGCTGGAGAAACGCGATGGCGGGCGTGACGGGGTACACGGACGAAGCCGGCGCCGTTCGGTTGAAACCGCCGTTGACGGCCAGCAGGTCCAGCGCGGTCAGCGCGACCAGCGACGCCTGCAAAGCGCGCCGCGACACGGTGCCACGCTGATGCAACACAAGGACCGCCGCCGCGCCGAGCAGTATCCCGACCGGCAGCCGCCACAAGTCCCCCTCGCGGCTGACGTTGGCCTGCAGCGTCCCCGCCGGGGCCGTGCGCACGATCCACGCCGCCGTCCCCCCGAGCGAAAGCGCGAACAGCAGCGCGAAGCCGCCGACAGGCCGCCGCAGGGAACGCCCGGCAAGAACCGCCCGCTCCGTCAGCGCCTGGCACCCGACCGCCGCAAGCGCCGCCCCGCAGAAGGTCCAGAGCACGAGGATGCGGCCCGGCGACCCCGACTGCGCGAAGCCGGGTAGCCCGAAGAAAAGCAGGGCGTTCAAAGGCGTCCCCAGCGCCATCAGCAGGGCGATGATTGCCGTGACGGTCCAGAAGCGCGTCGACGCTTGCGCGCGCCATGTCCAGAAGACGGCGGCGATCGCCAGCAGCAAGGCCAGAACGCCGACGTAGCAGGCGTTCTCCATGTAAGCGCCCGGCCCGCCGTTGGTGCCGACCCCCCAATAGCTGCCCTGCGTGGGATTGCCGAAGAAGCCGGGCAGGAACAGCGTCACCAGATTGAGCGGGGGCAGGGCGAGCGCCGTGTAGCCTCCGTAGGCCGCCCAGGTGGGCGCCCCGCCCGCCCGGTGCGAGACGCGCGAAAGTTCCAGCGCGGGCAGCACCTGTGGCGCGGCGATCCCGGCCATCAGCGCCAGCGCCAGCAGGCCGGACGCCGCCAGCGGGAGCAGCAATGCTCCGTCGCCGCGTACTTTAGGGTACGCCCGGAAAAGCCCGTAAGCGGCGACCAGCAGCAGGCAGTACAGGGCGATCTGAAGATGCCCGCCCAGCAGCATCACGCCCAGGCAGGCGCCGAGCGCCGCCCCCCGGTGCGCCGAGGGCGCGCGGCCAGCCGGTCCGTCAGCCACACCGCCGCCGGCAGCCAGGCCGACACGCAGAGAAACGTCGGCAGGGCGAGCCAGGCCGCCTGCCAGGCGCTCAACTGCCACACCACGGCCCCCAGGGTCGCCGCCGAACGTCCCAGGCCGAACGCCGGAGAGCGCAGCAGACCGTACATCAGCCATCCCGTCAGCGCGAGGTGCAGCAGGGCGCTGACGCCGAACGCCGTCGAGGTCGGCAGCAGCACGAACAGCAGGTTCAGGGGATAAAACACGGCGGACTGGGAGTTGGCGACGAACGGCGTGCCGCAGAACTGGTACGGGTTCCACAGGGGCAGAAAGCCCTGATGCAGTGTCCGGGCGGCGAACAATCGCCAGGGGTAGAACTCGGCGATGCCGTCCCATTGCAGCGGCACCCAGGGGACCGGCGCGGGGGCGG
>CAXUCQ010000063.1:8862-11289 GCA_964249295.1 uncultured Armatimonadales bacterium
AGATGCGCCAGAGCAGAAGACAAGGCAGGACGAGGAGAACGACGAACGGGAGCAGGGGGGAGGCGACGGCGCGCAGACGAGAAACGTTCACGGCAGGTAGGTCAGGTTACGCAGGGCGACGTCGTTCTGCCGGTCCTTCTCCAGAACCTGCGCGAACTCCTGTTTCGCCTCGTCGTAACGCCCCAGCATGGTATAGGTCAGCGCGAGGTCGTTGCGGGCGAGGACGCTGGTCGGGCTGATGCGGACGCACTGTTCCAGTTCGGCAACGGACTCGTCGAACAGGCCGACGAAGCCATAAACGAGGCCGAGCTGGTGGTGCGCCTCGGCGTGGTCGGGGGCTTCCTGCAGGACGGAGCGCAGTTCGGCGGCGGCTTCGTCATAGCGGCCCTCGATTTTACACGCGACTCCGCGCGCGAACCGTTCCTCCAACCCGACCATCATTGGCGCTCCTGTCTTACACCCTCGGGAGAGGGTCGAACCGCTGTCCGCTCATGACGCGCACGCCGCGCGCCCATGCATCGGCGGCCATGCGGGATTTGCTCTCCGGCTGGACCTGCTCCAGCCGCAGTGCTCCCTTGCCTGTACCGACCGTTATACCCGCCCCGTCCACGCTTCCAACCGTACCCACCGGGAGAGTGGTCTCGACGGGGATGACGGCTGCCCGCCAGACTTTGAGACGCTTCCCCTGCCAAAAACCGTACGCGCCGGGGCGGGGGGTGACCCCGCGGATGAGGTTGTGCAGGTCGCGGGCCGGACGCGTCCAATCCAGGCCGCCGATGGCGGGCGGCAGGGAGGGGGAGAGTGTGACCCGCGCCCCGACCTGCGGGGCGCGCGGGCAGTCGCCGCGCTCCAGCCGCGCCAGCGTCTCCGCCAGCAGGTCCGCGCCGAGCGCGGCCAGCTTCGGCTCCAGCGTCCCCAGGTCGTCATCCTCGGTCAGCGCGAGGGCGCCCTGCAGCAGGATGTCGCCCGTGTCCAGGCCCGCATCCATCTGCATCGTGGTCACGCCGGTCTCGGCGTCGCCCGCCATCAGGGCGTACTGCATCGGCGCGGCGCCGCGCCAGCGGGGCAGCAGCGACCCGTGGACGTTGATGCCGCCATAGCGCGGGATGTCCAGCATCCGCTGCGGGATGATCTGGCCGAACGCCGCCACCACGAGCGCGTCCGGCGCCATCTCGCGCACCGACTGGACGAACTCTCTCGCGCGAACCTTCTCCGGCTGAAGCGGTGTCAGCCCCGCCGCCGCCGCTGCCTCCCCGACGGGCGACTGCGTGACCCTGCCGCCGCGTCCGTGCGGACGACTCGGCTGGGTGACGACGCCCGCGATCTGATGCTCGGGGCTGTTCAAGAGGCGCTGCAGAGTAGGGACGGCGAACGGCGACGTGCCGAGGAACAAGATACGCATGCTACTCCCGCGTCTGCGGACCCTGCCCGACGGCCTCTTCTTCGGCAGCCTCGTCCGCCGTGACCCAGTGGAGCGAGGCGGGGTCGGCGCGGTCGATGAACAAGACGCCATCGAGGTGGTCCAGCTCGTGCTGGATGACGCGGGCCGTCAGCTCGCTGCCCCGGATGCGGACGGGCTTGCCGAACTGATCGAGCGCCTTGACGACGACCTCCTCCGCCCGCGCCACGTCGCCCTGCAGGCCCGGCAGCGAGAGGCAGCCTTCGACCCCGACCTGTTCGCCCTTGCGCCCGATGATCTTGGGGTTGATCAGCGCGTGGAAGCCGTCGCCCGAGTCGTAGACGAAGATGCGCTGGAGGATACCCAGCTGCGGCGCGGCCAGGCCGACGCCGTTGGCGGCGCGCATGATGCGCCCCATCTGATCGACAAGCTCGACGAGATCTTCCGTCATCTTCAAAACGGGTTTGGCGGTCTGCCGGAGGATCTCGACGCCGTCGCCCTCGTATTTCACGATCGGGTCGTCCTTGCGGATCAGATCGGTCAGTCTGCCTGCGGCTCTCGCCATGTCCGGGTCCTTGTTCATCTGTGGTGTGGCTGTTCGCATGGGATGCCGTTCATTATAGCATCGACAGCGGGTCAATATCAAGGGACAGGCCCGCGCGGTCCGTGGCGGGGAGGCGGCTGAGCGCGCCGCGCAGGAGGCCGAGCAGGGCCGGCTTGTCCGGGCAGCGGACGGCGAGATGCCAGCGGTAGCGGCCCCGCAGGCGCGACAGGGGGCAGGCGACCGGCCCGAGCACCTGGGCCGTGGCGTTTTGCGCGTCCATCTCTTCGCGCAGGGCCGCCGCCAGGCTCTGGGCGCGCTTCTGCGCCAGCGTCTCGTCCTCGTCCGAATAAACGGCGTTGGCCATGTGTGAGAACGGCGGATAGCCGAGTTCCCGCCGCTGCGGCAGGGCGTCCGCGTAGAAGCCGAGGTAGTCGTGCTCGGCGGCGCGCAGGATGCTCTCGTGTTCCGGGGTGAACGTCTGCAC
>CAXUCQ010000064.1:0-265 GCA_964249295.1 uncultured Armatimonadales bacterium
CCCAGGGCTTCCGCGGGTCGCCCATCGTCGCCCTGACCCAAGCGGTCGCACCCGGCGTTACCCAGACACACGCCGCCGACGAGACTCCTGCCCTGAAAGCCGCATGAAAATAACTTTTCGGCGGTCTTTAGCAAAAGCCACGGCCCAGGCGACAAAGAAGCAGGATGGCGGGGAGGAATAACCTTCTTTCCCGCCGAACACCCGTCCATCACACCCACCGCCGAAAGGAGGCAAGCCCGATGACTGCACTTGAACCGCGACTACT
>CAXUCQ010000064.1:275-771 GCA_964249295.1 uncultured Armatimonadales bacterium
TCGGCCAACGGCTGCGCCTCTCCGGCTCCTCGGGATTGTGACCCCCACGCTTTCACGTTTCAGGGTTCCTCCCCCTGTGTCCGAGCGACCGGCTGCTGCGCCGTCCGCTCTTGTTTTTTCGACACAGGCTTGTGAGGGACACCTTGAAGGGACACCGATTACTGGTGCGCGCACAGCGCGGCGACCGCCGGGCGGCGGAGGCCGTCGTCGGGGCGCTGCGGCCCCGCGTTTCGCGCATGGCCGCCTACTACGCGCGGGTGAGCGGGGAGAACGCCGACGATCTGCTGCAGGAGGCGTGGGTGGGCCTGCTGGACGCCCTGCCGTCGCTGGACCTGTCCGTGGGGACGCCGGAACAGTATCTGCTCCGCTGCGCCCGCTGGCGGCTGCTGGACGCGATCAAGCGCGCCCGCTGCCGCCGCTGCCTGCCGCTCGACGAGGCGCTGCGCGAGCGCCTGCCGGACGCCGGTGCGGAGGCGGGCGTGGCGGCGCTCGGATT
>CAXUCQ010000064.1:781-8731 GCA_964249295.1 uncultured Armatimonadales bacterium
GTTCGTGGGCGGGCTGAAGACGACGCAGCGGGACGTGCTGGGCTGCCTGCTGCGCGGGCTGACCTGGCGCGAGGCGGGTGCGACGCTCGGGTGTACGTCCGCGAACGTGGCGTACCACGTCCGGCAGATACAGCGGGAATATCATGCCTGGCGAGACGAGACCGTTTAGCACAGAGGGTCGGTCAGGCGATAGGGGAATGAAGGCGCGTGCCAAGCGCGCTGGAGAAAGGAGGCAAGTTGACTTGAAGACTGAACTCGCCCCCAGAGCGGGGGCCTGGTAGGGGCATGGCATCGCCATGCCCTTGACCGGGAAACGCTCCCGCCGGTCGCGGAGGCGTCTGCCCCCGCGACCGGCTTTGCTGCGCCTACTTCGAGTCGTGCGGCGGGGCGAGGACGACTTCGAGGCCGGACCAGCGCTCGCGCAGGACGCCCGCGAGGGCGCGCAGGCCCCACTCCTCGCCGCGCTGGTGGCCGACGATCACGACGCCGATGCCCGTCTCCAGCACGCCGATGCGGCCCGGCTGGCGGTACTGGCCGGTGATATACACGCTCGCGCCGCGCTCCGACGCCTGATGCACCAGCGTCTTGGTCATGGCGCCGACGACGGCGACCTTGGTGACGCGGTCCTGCTCGCAGGTGTGCGACTCCTCGTAGCCGCCGAACACATCGCGGACGTGTTTGTAGTAGTGCGCGACCGTCTGAGACGGGACGCTGCCGATCATCCCGCAGGGCCGGCCCTCTTTTTGGCCCAGGACGCTGATGGCGGACATGCCGAGGGCGTCCGCGAGGCGCGGGCTGAAGCCCAGGGTCAACTGCTCGTCGAACCCCGTGTGGTTGGAGACCACGCCGATGTCGGCGGGCAGCACGCCGGGCGCCAGCGACCAGGCTCGGTGGATGAACAGGGCGTCGATCTCGCTCGCAGCCGCCCACTCCGCCATGCCCGGCCAGGGTTCCAATGCCAGGCCCAGCCGCCGGACCGGGCGCGCGGAGGCCTGCACCACGCTCGGCTCCTCCCGGTACTGCCGCGTGTGGAAGAAGTCGTCCAGCGAGTCGGCGATGTTGTTGGTTAGGATCATCAGTGACCTCGGAGCAAAGTGGGATTGGGTTGGATTGACAAGCGCGGCGTTATCGACTATTATACGGCTGAGCGCGTCGGAGAGTTGCCGCGCCCTCGCCAAAAACGCCTTGTCTAGAGTACCCAATTTGTTGCGTTTCAAGACCACGTCTTTTGCCAACGTCCGTTGCCAATATCCGTCGAAAGAGCTGCCCATGACAGAAAGCCGAACCCATGACTGACGCGCCGCTGTCCGAGGGGACCGTGTTCCGCATCAACAGCGGCAACTACTCCGTGCAGACCGGCGATGCGGGCGTCGTCGTCTGCAAACTGCGCGGCAATCTGAAAAAGGAACTGGTCTATTCCACATCAGGCAGCCGGCCCGCCCGCGTCGAGTCCGCCAAAAAGCGGCGCAGCACCGACCCGCTGGCCGTCGGCGACCGGGTCCGAGTCGACACGGCGCTGGGCATGATCGAGGAAACGCTGCCGCGCCACTCGGCGCTCGCCCGCGAGTCGCCGTCCGCGCGCGGTCAGCACGTCCTGGTGGCGAATCTCGACCAAGTCCTGGTCGTCGTGGCCGCCCGCGACCCCGCGCCGGATTTGACGCTGGTGGACCGCTTCCTGGTCATGGCCGAAGCGGCGGAGATCGGCGCGGGCGTCGTCGTCAACAAGATGGACAAGGCCGCCGGGGAAGAAGACGCCGTCCACGCCGAGTTCGCCGCCTACGAAAAGGCCGGGTACCCGCTGCATTTCATCAGCGCCAAGCAGGGCTGGGGGATGGACGCGCTCCGGGCGACGTTGGGGGGCAAAATCTCGGCCTTCGCCGGCCCGTCCGGTGTGGGCAAGAGCAGCCTGCTCAACGCGCTCCAGCCGGGGCTGACGCTCAAGACGGGCGAGGTGGGCAGCCTGTCGCACAACGGGCGGCACACGACGACCTCGGCGGAACTGGTCGCGCTGACCGTCAGCGCGAACTCCTGGCTGGCGGACACGCCGGGTCTGCGCCAGGTCGAGTTCTGGGAGGTCGACACAGACGACATTCCCTACTGCTTCCCCGAGTTCAAGCCGTTCCTGGGCGAGTGCCGCTTCCACAACTGCCGCCACCGAGGCCAACTCGGCTGCGCCGTGCCGGCTGGCGGCGAGCGCGACGGTCCACGCCCTGCATGTGACGTGGGGCGGCCACGATGCGCCGCTGGGGGGCGTCGCCGGGGTCGCCTGTGCCGCCGACCAGCGCGGGCGCGGCCACGTCGCGCGTCTGCTGGGCCACGCGCTGGTTGAGATGCGCGACGGCGGGCAGTACCTGAGCGGCCTGTATCCGTTCGCCTTCGACTTCTACCGCCGTCACGGCTGGGATTGGGTGGGGGAGAAGCGCAAGTACACGGTCCCGACGGCGCTGCTGCGCGCCGCGCCGGAGGGCCGGGACGTGCGCGGCTATGATGGGCTGGACGCGCTGGAGATTGTCAGGCCCGTCCACGCGGCGTTCGCGCGCCGTTACCGGGGCATGACCACGCGCCAAGACCCGGTGCCGAACTGGTGGGAAAGGTTTCTCAAGCCTCGTGAGGAACGCGCCACCTACGTCCACGTCCATCGCGACCCCATCACAGACATAGCCGACGGCTACCTGACGTTCCGCTTCGGCACGTCCGAGGAGGCGTCTTTGGGCGACTTTTTCGCCAACTCGCCGGCCGCTTATCGCGGCCTGCTGTCGGTCCTGCACTACTACGGCACACAGGTGGAAAAGATCAAGTTCCACGCCCCCGCCGACGATCCGCTGCCGCTCCATGTGATGCACTGGGATTTGCAAACGGAAATCCGTCCCGTGTTCATGGGTCGCGTGGTCGATGTGGAGGCCGCCCTGGAGGCGCTGCATCCTCCCACAGCGGTTTCGGGAAAGGTTCGTCTGGGCGTGACCGACGCGCAGTGCGACTGGAACTCCGGCGCGTGGGCCGTCACCCTGGATGCCGGGCGGGTGTCGGTGAGCCGAACGCCCGAGCCGCCCGGCGTGTCGCTGGACATCCAGACGCTTTCCCAGGCGTATTGGGGACAGCCGTCGCTTGCCATGCTGCGCGCAGGTGGCCGGGTGCTCGTCACGGACGAAGAACAGTTCCGTCTGCTGGACGCTCTGCTGCCACCGACCGTGTGCTACCACCAGGATCATTTCTAGCCTTGATTTTGCCTGCATCAGACCGAAAACTGCGTCTGTTTGAGACGGTCCTTGTCCTGACCGTCGCTTTTGGAGGCAGCCTGCTTTTTTCGCTCTATGCAGCCTTCAGCGGGGCGGCTGTCGAGGCAGAAGCGCCGCTGGGTGGGATCGCACGGCCGCTCTACGGAATCATGGGACAGGTCACGGCGCTGGCGTTGCTCGCCTATGTCTTGTACCGCCGTGGAAGCAACCTGGCTGCGGTTGGGCTGTCGTTTTCCTGGAAGGACGTGCCGCAATCCATCGCCCTGGCGGTGGCGGCGCACGTCGCCTACTGGCTCTGGGCGTATCTCCTCCATTACGGCGGCTCTCACGCCGGGATTCACCCCCGCCCTGGCGGCCCTCATAACATGGGCTTTCTCCTCGCGTCACCCGACACGGCAGCTACCGTGCTTCTGCTGCTTTACGTACTCGTCAACCCGATCAAGGAAGAACTGCTCATCCGCGCGTTCCTCATCTCCGAAGTGCGTTGGTTGTCCGGCAGGACGGCGTTGGCTGTTCTGGTGAGCGTGGGCGTGCAGTGCTGCTACCACTTTTATCAAGGCGCTTTTTACGCCTTGAGCTACGCCGCTCTGTTCCTCGTCTTCTCGCTCTACTACGTTCGGACGGGGCGCATTTTTCCCGTGATCTTAGCGCACCTTTATTTCGACCTAGCAGCCGTCCTGCGTTGAGCGGGAGCAGGCCACTCCCACTACGGCAACGGGCTGCGCGTCATGCCATGGGGCGTGAAGACGATGATCAACTCGGCGATGCCCCAGACGGCGGCGCTGAAGACGATCAGCCCGACCACCCAGAGCCAGACGAGGTTGCGGTGGCCGACCGGGTGTGAGGTCGTTTCGCCGGAAAGATCGATCTTGGAACCGTCGTCCATGCGTCCCCTCCTGACCGCCCCCCGTTAGTCGAGCGGCTCCCGCTCTTTCTCCGCGTCCGCCGCCCCCGTCGGGTCGGGGGGCAGGATGCCCTGACCGCTGGGGCGCTTGCCGCCGAACGTCCCGTCCGCGCCGCGCGTCCCCTCGCTCACGTCACCCCCGGTGTAGGCGAGCGCCTCTGCAGGAATTTCCTGGTGCAGAACGCGCCGCCCCAGCCAGTTCGTGAAGTCGTCGAACAGCAGGTAGGCGCACGGGACGACGACCAGGGTGAGCACCAGAGACAGGCTGATGCCGCCGATGGTCGTGACGCCCAGCGACTGCCGGAAGCCCGCGCCGCGCCCGAGCGCGAGCGCGGTGGGCAGGGACGAGACGATGACCGTCAGCGTCGTCATGGTGATCGGCCGCAGACGGGTCGGCCCCGCCTCCAGCAGCGCGTCGATCCGTTTGTAGCCGCGCGCCCGCAGCGTGTTGGTGAAGTCGACCAGCAGGATCGCGTTCTTGTTCACGATCGCGTTGAGCAGCACCAGGCCGATGGCGGCGATCAGGCTGAGCGGCTCGCCCGCGATCCAGAGCGCGATAAAGGCGCCGGCCCAGGCCTGCGGCACGGACAGCATGATGCTGAGCGGGTACATCAGGTTGTTGAACAGCGCCGCCATCAGCATGTAGCTGAGAATCAGGCCGAGCACGAAGGCCGTGACCAGGTAGCCACCCTCCTGCTGGATGCGCTGCGTGTCGCCGCCGAACGAGTAGCTGACCTGGGTGCCTTGCAGCGCCTGCTGCACCTTGGGCGTCAGGCCGACGCTGATGTTGCCGGGCTGGATGCCGGGCTGCAGGTAGGCCGTGACGGCGATCTCCCGCTGGCGGTTGAGCCGGTTGAGCGTGACCGGCGCGGCCCCGACCGAGATGTCGGCGACGTCGCCCAGATGGATCGGGTTGCCGTTCTGATAGCCGACGATGACGTTGGCGATGGCCTGCGGGTTGTTCCGATAGGGGTAGGCGAGCTGGACATTCAGGTCGTACTGCTGCCCGTCCACCGGGTCCCGATATTTCGTGTTCGTGTTGCCCTCGACGCTGTCCGCCAGCGCCTGCGCCACGGTCGCCAGCGACAGGCCGTATTCGGGGGCCTTGACGCGGTCGAGCCGGACCTCGACCTCGGGCTGGCTGGCCTTGTAGTTGTTGTCCACGTCGTAGGTGCCGGGGACCGCCGCGACCAGGGCCTGGACCTTCTGGGTCGCCTGCTGGAGCTGGGTGAAGTCCGGGCCGGTCAGGTCGATCTCCAGCGGCGCCCCGCTGCTGAAGCCGCTGACGTTGGACGGCAGGATCAGCGCGCCGGGGATGTTCTTGGTCAGCCGGGCCATCTTCTGGGACAGCGCCACGTCCGAAACGTCGCGCAGACGGTCGTGCTTCCAGAACTGGATCTTGTCGAGGACCGATTTGCGGTCGTACAGCGTCAGATCGACGTGTCCGTACTGGGTCCCCGTCGCGTGCTGGCCCGCGCCGGCGTCGCCTAATGTCGTGTTGATGAACTTGGTGTCGTAGCTGAGCTGCTTGTCGTTGTGGATGATGGCCGTGATCCGGTCCGCGATCCGCCGGGTGTACGCCAGGGAAGACCCGGCGGGGGCTTCGATCAGGGTCGTGACCTGGTTCTGGTCCTGCTCCGGGGCGAAGCGGAAGCCCAGATGGCTGCCGATCAGGACGAACACGAGGACCAGGAAGGCGTTGCCGATGAACAGCACGAGCCAGGGGTGGCGCAGCGACGAGCGCAGGAGGTTCTGATAGCGCTGCTCGACGCCGAGGAAGAAGCGGTCGAACCAGCCGGCGAAGCCCCGGTCGAACTCCATCGGCTCGCCCTTCCGGTACCAGCGCGCGGCCAGCATCGGCGTCAGCGTGAACGACACGAACATGGAGAACAGCGTCGCGACGGCGACCGTGATGCCGAAGGACTTGAAGAACTGGCCGATGACGCCGCCCATGAACCCGATGGGCAGGAACACGACAAGGTCGACGGCGGTCAGCGTCAGCGCCGCGTAGCCGATCTCCGAGCGCCCGTTGATGGCCGCGATGGTCGGCTCTTCGCCCAGCGCGAGGTGCCGGTTGATGTTCTCCAGGACGACGATGGAGTCATCGACCAGGATGCCGACGGCCAGCGACAGCCCCAGCAGCGTGAAGGTGTTGAGCGTGAAGCCGGCCGCGTACAGCGGCAGAAACGTCGCGATCATGGAGGTCGGGATGGCGATGGCGATGATGACCGTGCCGCGCCAGTTGTGCAGGAAGATGAACACGACCAGGATCGCCAGCAGGGCGCCCAGGACGAGCGAGACGACCACGTCGTTGAGGTTGCTGTTGACCGTCTCGGACTGGTCGAACGAGACGATAAACTGCACGTCGGCCGGCACGAACGTCTTGAGCTTCTTCAACTGCTGTTTGACGCTGCTGATGGCGGCCAGCGTGTTGCCGTCCGTCGTCTTCAGGATGTCGATGCCGACGGCGGGCTGGCCGTTGACGTCCGAGTCCTGCGTCTGCTCCGTCCCCGTGTCGTACACGGTCGCCAGGTCGCCCAGGGCGACCGTCTGCGCGGGCGTGGCCGTGGCGCTGGACGAAGTGGCGGGCGCCGCCGCGGCCGACGAGCCGCCGCCGCCGGCCGTGCTGGAAACGCCGCCCGTCGTCACGCCGCCGATGGTGACGCCGTTCTGACTGGACGTGCTCGACCCGCCCCCGCCCGTGCCGGGGATCGTGATGCGCAGGTTGCGGATCTCGTCCACGGTCTGGAACTCGCCGATCAGGCGGACGTTGTAGTACTGCCGGCCGGACTGGATGAACCCGCTGGCGACGTTGACGTTGGCGTTGGCGAGGGCCTGGGCGAGCTGTGAGATGGTCATGCCGTAGGCGACGAGGCGGTCCGGCGAGACCGAGACCAGAATCTGGCGCTGGGAGGTGGCCGCGATGTTGACCTGGCCGACGTCCGTCGCCTGTTCCAGGGCCGGCTCGACGATGTTCTGCGCCATCGACTGCAGCGTGCGCACGGGCAGACGGCTGCTTTCCATGGCGACGTGCATGATGGGCTGGCCGCTGGTGTCCGCCTTGATGACGGCGGGGGCGCCCGCGTCAATCGGGAGCTGCGAGCGGATGGCGTCCACCTTCTGGATGACATCCGAGTCCGCCGTGTCCAGATTCGTCCCGTAGTAGAACTGGATGGAGACGTTGGACCGCCCCTGCTGCGAGAAGGATGTGACCTGCTGGATGCCGCTGACGCCCGCGATCGAATCCTCGATCGGTTTCGTGATCAGCGTCTCCATCTCCTGCGGGTTGGTGCCGACGTACTGGGTGACGACGGTGATGCGGGGCAGGTCCACCTGCGGGTTCAGTTCCGCCGGCATCCGCGAGAAGCCGAGCAGCCCGAGCACCAGAAATGCCGCGACCATCATCAAGATAACGACGGGGCGCGCGATGGCTAAACGTGTCAGTCCCATGAAACCCTCAATCTATACGGAACACCGAAAACACGGCGGATGAACTATCGGACGCGAGCGTCACTCGCCCCCCGGCAGCGACGCCACGTTCGCCGGCCCGCCGCCGCGGCGGTGATGCCCCCGCCCGACGACATTGACCGTCTGGCCCGGCTGCACCTGATCCTGACCCGTCGTGATCAGAGGGTCGCCCGCGCTCAGGCCGCTGGTGACCTCCGCCGTGCTCGCCGTCACGATGCCCAGGCTGACCGGCTTGGCGACGGCCTTGTTGTCCGGCCCGACCAGGAACACCTGCTGCGAGGGCAGCGTCGTGGGGCCCCGCGCCCCCCCCCCGGGACCCCGCGGGGGCCCGGCGGGCCCGCC
>CAXUCQ010000064.1:8741-11278 GCA_964249295.1 uncultured Armatimonadales bacterium
CCCCCGGGCGCCCCCCCCCCCCCGCGGGGGGGCCGCCGGGGGGGGGGGGGCCCCCCCACGACGTTGCGGTGGACTTCTGTGACCAGACTGCCGCGCGCGAACATGCCGGGCCGCAACTCGTAGCGCGGGTCGTCGATGTCCACGCGCAGGGTGAACACGCGGTTGGTGGTGCTCGCGGCGGGGAAAACGGCGGCGACCTTCCCCACGTATTTCTTGCCCGGCAGGGCGTCCACGCCGACCTGGACGGCGTCCCCGACGGACGTCTGCGCCAGGTCCGTCTCGGAAACGGTCGGCTCATAGTACATGGTGCGCACGTTGACGATCCGCATCACCGAGGCCGACGTCGAGGCGATCTGCCCCGGCTCCGTGGAGCGGGCCGCCACGATCCCGTCGATGGGCGACCGGATGGCGGCATACGTGACCTGCTGCTGGTCATAGGCGACGGTGGCCTGGGCCTGGGCGACGGCGGCCTGGGCGGCCTGGATCTGCTGCTTGCGCACCTCGATCGTCTGCAGGTTGGCGATGTCGTTGTTGAGCGTCGCCTGCGCCTCCTTGGTCTGCTCGGCGGCGTAGGCGATGTCCTGGGGGTAGTTGCCCGCTTGTGTGAGCGAGAGCGAAGCTTTAGAGTTGTTGTACAACTGCAGGTCGACGTCGTAGGTCGTCTGGGCCGTGTCCAGGTCGGACCGGGCGATGGCGCCCTGCTGGAACAGCGCCTTGTTGCGAGTCAGGGTGATCGCCGCGTTGTTCAGGTTGGCCTGCGCCTGCTGGACGCCGGCCTGCGACTGCAGGATCTGCTGCGGCCTGTTGCCTTCTTTGACCTTGGAATAGTTGTACTGGGCGGCGGAAACGCCGGCACGATCCTTCAGCACCGTCTGTTTGGCCTGGTTGACCTCGATCTGATAGTTCGTGACGGCCTGCGCGAGCTGCGCCTGCAGGTTCTGGACGTTGGCCTGCGCCTGCCGGACCGTCTGTTGGAGGTCGCTCGTGTCCTGCTGCACCAGCACCTGGCCGGCGCGCACCGGGTCGCCTTCGCGGACGTTGACGGCGACGACGCGGGCCGTCACGCGCGCGGCGAGCGAGACGTCCTGCAGGGCTTCCAGGTTGCCGGTGATCGGGACGGTCTGCGTGACCGTCCCCAGCTTGACGTTTGTGACCGTGACCGGCGTGATCGTCGGGCCGGTGTTGCGGTGTCTGCCGCCCGCCCCGCCGGCCCTGCCGCCGCACCCGGCGAGCGCCAGCAGGGACGGCAGGAGCAGGCCGATCATGGCGACCTTCGCCGGTGTCGCTATGGATGATTGTCTCATAATGTTCATTTCGCTTGCTTGCTGAGTGACTAGCGACCGCCCTCGGCGCGGATCAGCTGTGCCACCGCCGTCTGGTAGTTGTACTGGGCCGTCGCCAGGTTGTTTCGCGCGGTCGCGAGCTGCGCCTGGGCGTTCAGGACGTCCAGGAACGTGCCAAGCCCGTTCTGGTAGCGGACCTGCGCGAGACGGACGGCTTCCTCGGCCTGTGTGACGCCGACGCTGGCGGTCGACGTCTGGTACTGGCCGTTGTTGACGTTGAGAATCGCCTGGCGCACTTCCAGAGTCACGTTCTGCTGCAGCTGGCCCTGGGTGACCAACTGCGTCTGCAGGTCGATCTGCGCCTGGCGCACGCGGGAGCGGGTCGTGCCGCCGTCGTAGAGCGGGATGTTCAGCTCCGCGGACAGGTTGTACGTGCTCTGCGACCCGTCGATGCTGGACGGGCCGCTGTAGTTGGCGCTGGCGCCGACGCCCAGGGTCGGCTCCAGGGTCGCGCCCGCGAGCTTGATCAGCTTCTTGGCGATGCGGATGTTGTTCTCGGCCTGGCGCAGTTCGGGCCGCTGGCGGAACGCGATCTGGGTGCTGCGGTCCAGATCGACCGCCTCGTTGAGCGGCGGCAGCGGCGGCGCCTGCAGCGCGACCGGCGTGTTCGCATCGACGCCCAGAAGGTTGTTCAGGTTCGCCCGGTCGAGGCTGAGCGCGTTCTGCGCCGCCGACAGCGCCTGCTGGTCGTTGACCAGCGTGACCTGTGCCGTCAGCACGTCGAACTGCGCCGCCGTGCCGTTGGCATACTCGGCCTGTGTGATCCGCACGTTCGCGGCGGCGTCGTTGACCTGCTCCTGATCGACGTTGACGATCTCCTGGTCGCGCAGGACGTTGAAGAAAAAGTCTTTGGCGCTCAGCGTCGTCTCGTTCTGGACCCGGATCAGATCGAGCGCGTAGAAATCGCGCGTGATCTTCTCGACATCGCGGGCCGCCGGGATAAGGCCGAAAAGGTCGATGTACTGCGTCACGCTGAGGCGTCCGCTGTAGTTGTCCCGCTGGCCGCTGGAGAAGCCGCCGATCCCGCCGCCGTTCGTCGTCGTCGTGGTCGTCGCCTGGGGCTTCGCCTGCGACACTGCCGTCTGCTTCGCGCCGACCTGGCCGACCTGCAGGCCGGACTGGGTCGCCTGCGCGTATTTCTGCATGATGGGCGGCAGTCCGGCCATGACCGCCTGGCCGCCGACGCTGCCGGTC
>CAXUCQ010000065.1:0-7963 GCA_964249295.1 uncultured Armatimonadales bacterium
GACGTACTCGCAACTCACTGCCGGGGTCGTACCCACGACCATCCCTCCAGCCGTTCAAGAAGCCGGCGGTATGTCCCTGCGGACGGCGGTCAGACGAGGCCGACACGGCATTTCCGCCCCGCTCGCGCTGTCGCGTACCGACGCACGGAGCACGGCGGAGTCGGCCTCGCGACCGGCCCCGTTCCTTGACTTCGCGCTGGCCCAGGTCCGGCGCGTGATGGCGTCGCGCCCGTCACAGATGCGCAATGACGACAGCCAGACCCAGACACCACCCGCGAAGGTTCGCATCCCCGCCGTGCCGCCGCTCCTCTCGGCGTCCGCTTCGCCTTCGGCGGCAGACCGGCCCACGCCGTCGCCATCGACCAGGGCGGGAATGCGGGGCGGCCCCGCGCCGGAGGCTGTTGTGGGTCCGTTCTCAGCGGGTTCCCTGTTCAGGGGCCTGTCGCTTGCCCTGGCCCGGCGGGGCGTCGGTGCCGCCGAGATGCGTGCCGGTCACCCTTCGGGCGGAGACGACCGCGCGTCGGCCCCGCCGGTCACACCGGCTCATGCCGTCCTGGCGGGACGGGTTGAAACATCCGGTGTGGCCGCGCGGCTGGTTTCGCGCTATGGGGAAGCACTGCCGGCGATCAGGCAGGGACAGTCGGGCGTCGCACATCCCAGCGCGCCTGTCCCCCATGCCCCACTTGCTCCCGATCAGCACCCAGCGCGAGTCGCGGCGAGCGGGTTTGTTCTCCCCCCACTTGCGCTGCGCCGACTATTTGCTGACCTTCGTCGGCGTGGCGTTGCGGCGGGCCAGCCCGATACGGGGATAAACTCACCCCCCGTCGCCAGCGAGAGCGGAGCGCCGTTAGCGGACACAGCGAGCGTTCTCATGCAGTCTTTGTTGTCCCGGCGGGCCGTCTCCGGCGCGGATGGGGCGTGGGAAGACAGGGGACGCCCTTTATTCCCAGAAGCAGGCGGAAGGTCGACACACGAACGCCCGGCCCACATTTTCTTAGCTCCGTTCCAGGATCGTTTCGGCGTCTCACTGGATTTGCCGCATCGGGCAGCGTCTCAGCGGACAACTTCCGCAGGGACCGAGTCCGCAGAGCGGCATGACCGTCCGGTGCAGATGGAGACACCGGGCCGGACGGCTGCGGCCCGTATGGACGCCGATCAACACGGCTCCGGGAGCGCTTCCGTCGCGCGCCCTGCTGCGCTGCGTTTGCTAGATCGCTGGCTGCCGTCGACTCCAAGCAGCCTTGTGGAGCGACACCATGCGGCAGGGCGGACAGCGCCCCGGCGGTCTGCGGCGTCGGCGCCGGACGTATCACCCCCCTCGTCCATCGCGACTCGCCGGATGCTGCCGGCGCGTCGGCAGGGCGGTGTGGGGCCGAGTCGGGGCGGGCATGGTGTGGGCGCTTTCGGCGCAGGCGGATTCGGCGATGAGGGCGGATTCGGCGACGCCTCCGCTGCTTCAGACGGCGTCCTGGGGGCCGCATCCGGGGCGCTCCAAACACAACTGCTGGCCCCGATCCGCGAGTTCGTGCTGGCGACTCTGTCGCGG
This sequence comes from uncultured Armatimonadales bacterium, assembly GCA_964249295.1. Classification (GTDB taxonomy): domain Bacteria; phylum Armatimonadota; class Armatimonadia; order Armatimonadales; family Capsulimonadaceae; genus CAZZVX01. Next base: position 1,547 of record CAXUCQ010000065.1, read on the forward strand.
GTCTTCGCCCCCTTTGAGGCACTCGAAACGCCGGCGTTTACGCGAGCCGTTCCGGGCGGGGAGGCGCGTCCGTCAGGCGCGATGGTGGCGCCGCATCTCGCTTGGCCTCTGAGTCCGTCGCCCCGTGAGCGCGATGAGGCCGGTGAGAGTCCTTTGGGGGCCGTTCCAGACGCTCCTGTTCTGGACCTGCCGTCGGTCGGGGCCTGGCCGTTCGGCCCGGAAGAGGTCACAGCCCGACGGCCTCAGCGGAGGCCGCTGACCTCACAAGACGTTTCCGCGATCAGCCGACGCATCGGTGCGGCACAGATGGGCGTTCTGCTGCCCCAACTGATGGCACGGGGATCGTCTCACCCGGTCCCTTCTCGCTTTTTGCCCTCGCCGGCGCGCGTGGGCCGCCGTGCCGTTCCGATGTCCTCGCGGGAGAACCCGGCGCTGGCTTTGCGGCGCGCGGGCGTCGTCCATGACGACGAGCGCACAGCCGAGTCTCCGCAGCCGGAAAGGCCCGGCTTGTCTGTCGAAGCTTTGATCGCGCGGTCTTCGCGTCTGCCATCGACGGAACTGCGTCTGCCGCAGCGCCTCGGTCTTCATGACTCAGGCCCGGACGCTCAGGACCGGCGAGGCGACATCGGAGTGATGGCCTCGACACGGATGTCGCTGCCGCGCCGGCCGGACGGGCGGCTGAGGCCGGACCGTCCGGCGCCGGAACTCGCACCGGCGGGCAGTCACAACGGCCCCTTGAGCCTGCCTCCCGCCATGCCCCTGCCGGGGCGGCATTCTCAGACCGGCGGGCAGTCGGCGGGATCGACTCACGATCCGCTGATCATCCAGCGGGCCATTTCGGGCGCGGTGTCGGCCCCGAGTCAGGCCCTGAGCGCGATCGGCGCGGCCCAGGAAGCGATGGGCGGGGGCGCCCCGGACATCCACAAACTGGCGGACGATGTCTGGGCGCATCTGCGTCGGCGCATCGCACGCGAGTCGGCGCGGGCCGGGCGGGGCTGACGGACTCGGCAACGCCTGTGATGCATTCGAGCGGAAGGAAAGAAAACCATGTCAGTGGCAAAAGGGGCTTTGGTCAACGTCGACACCGGCGACGTCATCCCCATCCTGTTCAACCCGAAAGAGTACGTTTACGATAAATCGACGACGTGGGGCCAGGCGGCGGACGGCGATGCCAGCAAAAACAAGGCGGTCAAGGGCCTGAATCTGCGCCAGCGCGAGTTCCAGGGCGGCAACCCGCAGAAGCTGACCATGGAGTTGTTCTTCGACGTCCTGGAACAGCAGGGCGCCGACGTCCGCCGGATGTACATCGATAATTTGATCAAGTTCGTCAAGGTGGACCCGGAGCGCAAGAACGCGAAGACGGACAAGGGCCGCCCGCCGCTGTGCCGGTTCACCTGGGGGCCGGTCTCGTCGTTCAAGGCCGCGATGACGAGCCTGAACGTCACCTACACACTGTTCCGCGAGGACGGCGTGCCCGTCCGCGCGACGGCGAAGATCACGCTCGAAGAGGTCGAAGACGAGGACGAGCAGCCGGGTCAGAATCCGACGTCGTTCTCGCAGCCGGGGCGCAAGCGGCGCGAGGTGCGTCCCCAGGACACGCTGGCGACGATCGCCTACGAGGAGTACGGCGACCCGACGAAGTGGCGCTTGATCGCCGACGACAACCGCCTCGACGACCCGCTCTCGATCCGGGCCGGTCAGATCCTGTCGATCCCGACCCTTTCCTGACGCGGGCGGGACGTCGAGCGGCGCGCGGCGGGGCCGCCGCGCCACGGAGAACAGCATGCCCGGAGCAACCCAGACTCACTTCTCGCACTTCAACGTCAAGGCCGGCGGCTCCCAGGCGCCCGGCGATCTGATGCAGAAGGTGGAGGAGATCCGCATCGAAAACAGCCTGCACCTGCCCGACCTGTGTACCATCCGCATCGTCGACAACGACTTCAAGTGGCTGGACGAGCAGACGTTCAAGGTCGGGGCGGAGATCGAGATCGAAGTCGGCTACGAGATGACGAGCGAAAGCTCGGCCAGCCAGATGACCAGCCTGTTCTACGGCGAGGTCACGTCCGTCGAGGTCGACATGGACACGGAAAAAGACGTGATCCTCGTCGTCCACAGCCTGGACAAGTCGCACCGCCTGCACCGTGGGCGCCAGTCGCGGACTTTCGTCAACGTCACCGACAGCGACATCGTCAATCAGCTCTCCGGCGAGGCCGGGCTGTCGCCCATGATGGACGCGACGTCTCAGGTCCACGACTGGGTGATGCAGAACAACCAGACCAACTGGGAGTTTCTGATGGAGCGGGCCAAGCGCGCCAGCCGCCGCCTGTACGTGCAGGGCCAGAACGAGCTGCGCTTCAAAGAGGTGAAGAACACAGGGGACCAGACGGTGTCGCTGGAATGGGGGACGAATCTGCTGTCCTTCCACCCCCACGTGACCGCCGAACACCAGGTCGACACGGTCGAGGTGCGCGGCTGGGACCGGATGACGAAACAGGCGATCATCGGGCAGGCCACCACGCCCAACGGCATCCCACAGGTCGGGGGGCCGAACGACGGCGGCTCGGTGACCAAGACCGCGTTCTCGTCGGCGAAGATGATCGTGGCGGATCACCCGATCTTTTCGCAGGCCGAGGCGGACACATTGGCCCAGTCCGTGCGGGACGACATCGGCGGCAAGTTTTTGGCGGCCGACGGCGTCTGCCTGGGCGACACCAGTCTCAAGCCCGGCGCGTCCGTCGAGATCAAAAACATCGGGACCAACTACAGCGGGACGTACATCCTGTCCGCCACGGTCCATATCTATTCGTCCGCCAAGGGCTACCTGACGGATTTCACGATCAGCGGCAAGACCGCGTCGTCGGTCCACACGGCCCTGAGTTCGGAGAACGGCGGCGCGCGCGCGCAGATGGGCGGCAACATCGTCGTCGGCGTCGTCACCCAGAACAAGGACCCGGACAAGGGGCTGGGGCGCGTGAAGGTGAAATACCCCTGGCTGACCGAGGACCACGAGAGCGACTGGGCGCCGATCGCCGTGCCGATGGCCGGGCCGGGGCGCGGCTTCTTTTTCCTGCCCGAGATCAACGACGAGGTGCTCGTGGCGTTCGAGCACGGCGACGTGCGCCGGCCCTACGTGATCGGCGCGCTGTGGAACGGGTCGGACAACCCCATGTCCAAGAACTCCGATGTCCTGGACGGCTCGGACGTCGCCAAGCGCGTCATCAAGACGCGCATCGGCCACACCGTCACCCTGGACGACACGGGCGGACAGGGCGAGATGAACCTGACCAGCAAGTACGGCCACGTCCTGACGCTGCAGGACAAAGACAAAAAGATCATGGCGAAGACCAAGGACGGTCATACGGTCACGCTGGACGACCAGAACAGCAACATCGTCATCGTGGACAAGACCGGCAGCAACAAGATGACGATCAACTCCAACGACAACTCCATCGCTCTGGAGTGCCAGGGCGACTACAAAGTGACGGCCCAGGGCCAGGTCACGATCCAGGGGCTGGGCGGCGTGACGGTCAAGTCGCCGGCCACGACGGCCATCGAGGGCGATGCGATGACGACAATCAAGGGCGGCGTCGTCCAGATCAACTGACGCCGGCGAGGGAGGGAAACGCAATGGCGATGCACGTCTGCAACGGGGCCGGAACGGCCTGCACCTTCGGCATGGCGCCTTCGACGCTGATCGTCCTGCCCGTCAACCGGGTCTTGACCAGTTCTCAGCCCGCAGCGACGATCATGGACCATGTCCCTATCGAGAACGTCGCCCCGTTCGGCATGTGTATGTCCCCTTCTAATCCCGAGGTCGCGGCGGCGACGGCGGCGGCGTCCGGCGTGCTGACGCCGATGCCCTGTGTCCCCGTCACCCCCGCGCCGTGGGCGCCCGGCTCGACGACGGTACTTGAGGGAGGCATCCCTGTTCTCAACAACGAGTCGCTGCTGGTGTGTACTTGGGGCGGCGAAATATCCATCACCGTGCCTGGCCAGGTGACGGAGATGGTCCCCTAGCCTTGACACAGGCCGAATCTGTGTCATAATGAATACAAAGCCCCTTCGCTCCGTGGAATGTTGAGCCATGCCTGACCCCACAAAAGACTTCCTCGGCGCCGGCTGGAAGTTCCCGCCCCGCCTGGACAGCCGCGGCCAGATCGAACTCGTCCACCAGGAGACGGACGTCGAAGAGGCGATCCGCATCATCCTGATGACCAACGTCGGCGAGCGGCCGATGCGGCCCGCGTTCGGCTCCGAGTTGTTCCGCCTGCAGTTCGCGCCCAACGACGTTTCGACCGCAGGCACGGCCTCCCGCTACGTCAAAGAGGCTCTGGCCCGGTGGGAGCCGCGCATCGAGGTGCTGTCGGTGAGCGCCGGCCCCAACGAGCGCAACCCGTCACAGCTCGTCATCGAGATCGGCTATAAGCTGCGGGCGACGAACTCCGACCGGAACCTGGTCTTCCCGTTCTATCTGATCCCTGGAGAAGAGTGACATGTCGCTGCCCACGCCCAACCTGGACGACCGCAAGTTCCAGGACTTGGTTGACGACACCAAGCGCCAGATCGGGCGCCGCTGCCCCGAATGGACCGACCACAACGTTTCCGACCCCGGCGTGACGCTGATCGAGCTGTTCGCCTGGATGACCGAGACGATGCTGTACCGGCTCAACCAGGTCCCGGACAAGAACTACATCAAATTCCTGGAGATGGTCGGCGTGTCGCTGGAGCCGCCCGCCCCGGCGCAGACCGATCTGCGCTTCCGGCTGTCCCGACCCATCAAGGATGCCGACGGCGAGGAGGCGTTCGAGCAGACGCTGCGCGCCCGCGAGACGGTCGCCGCGACGGTCCGCACCGAGACCGAGGAGGCCATCGAGTTCTCGACCGACTCCGACCTGCGCATGGTCCGGCCCCGCCTGACGCACATCTTTTCCGTCCCGGCGGTGGATCTGGGCGTCCCCGGCGATCCCCAGCAGGGCAAGGATTTCGTTCCGGGCAAGGACCCGTTCCGCATTTTCAGCCCGACGCCCCAGGACGGCGACGCGGTTTATTTCGGGTTCGAGGCGGACGTGTCGGGCAATCTGGTCGAACTCCATGTGGACGCGGTGCAGTCCGCCGCCACGGGTCTGGACGAGGACTACCCGTCGCAGCGCTGGGAGTGGTGGAACGGCGCGGAGGACCGCTGGGACCCGCTGGAGACCAGCCGGGACACGTCCTACGGCTTCAACCGCCCGACCGGCTTCCGGCACAACGAAGAGCTGACCGGCATCATCGAGATCCCGCTGCCGAACGGCCTGCTGTCGCGTCAGTTGGGGGAGCGGCGCGGGTACTGGATTCGGTGCCGCTACACGACCGACCTGCCGCCGCGCGGCCCTGAGAACAAGAAGCCGTCGTTCTACCAGAAGTCGCCCGAGATTCGCAGCGTCGAGGCCCGCGTCGTCGGCGGCACGGCGCCGGCCAGCAACGCCGTGACGGTCTCGTTCAAGGACCTGGGCCAGAGCGACGGCACGCCCGGCCAGGTCTTCGCGCTCGGCCACGCCCCGATCCTCGCCCGGCGCCCGGACGAGACGGTCCTGGTCGGCCCCCAGGGGGTGCCGCACCGCGAACTGGAAGTCTGGACCGAGGTGGAAGATTTCTCCCAGAGCGGCCCGGAGGATCGGCATTTTATCTGCGACTCGTTCGCGGGCGAGGTCATCTTCGGCCCGAACATTTTGCAGCCGGACGGGTCCACGCGGCAGCACGGCAAGGTCCCCGACCAGGGCCTGACGGTCACCTTCCGGGCCTACCGACACGGCGGCGGCACCAGGGGCAACGTCTCCGCCGGGCAGGCGCGCATCCTGAAAACGTCGATCCCCTACATCGCCGAGGTGACGAACCCGCGCCGCGCCGACGGCGGGCGCGAGCAGGAGACGATCGAGCGGGCGAAGATGCGCGGGCGGACCGTGCTGCGCCAGCGCGACCGGGCGGTCACCGCCGAGGACTATGAGCACCTCGCGCTGCAGGCCACGTCGGCGGTCGGGCGGGCGCGCTGCGTCCAGCCCCGGCGCCTCCACAGCGCCGGCCCCGACGGGCAGCGCATCCCGCCGGGCGTCGTCCGCGTGCTGCTGGTCCCGGCCCTCGGCGATGCGGTCACGGCGCCGCGCCCCCTGGACCTGCGCGTGCCGGCCCGCGTCCAGTCCGATGTCGAGCATTATCTGGACGAGCGCCGCCTTTTGACGGCGGTGCTGGAGGTGGGCGAGCCGCGCTACGTCTACGTTTCCACCGACATCACGCTGGTGGCGAACCCCAAGGCGGACGCGGACGTGGTGGTGCGGGCCGTCCGCTCCCGGCTGGCGACGTACCTGCACCCGCTGACGGGGGGGCCGAACGGCGACGGCTGGCCGTTCCGGCGGGCGCTCACGCTGGCCGACATCTACGCCC
>CAXUCQ010000065.1:7973-9551 GCA_964249295.1 uncultured Armatimonadales bacterium
CATCTACGCTCAGGTGCAGGCCGCGACCGGCGTGGCGTTCCTGCTGGACGCCAAGATCTATGTCTCCGAAGTGGCGAACATGGAGGAGAACCTGCTCACCTCCGAGCGCCTCGTCTCGAACGCCGAAGGCATCCGCATCGGCGACGACGACCTGCTGTGTACGCGCGAACACCGCATCCGCGCCGTGCCGATGGACTACGTCGGGCGGGACGACCTTTCGGGAGACGCCTAGGGCGGCGCACAGGGCTTTGGGAGAGAGCCGCAATCTACATGGACACAGAACAACCCTCCGCGTCGGAGGCCAAGCCGAAGGCGATTCCGGGGTCTCAGCCCGTCGCGGGCGGCGACAGGGGCCGCTCCGCAGCGCCCCGCGCCCCACGTAAGATCGATGTCAACGTCATCCCCGACGAGGTGGAAGTCGCGCTGAATCCGCCGCCGCTGGAACAGGTCCCCGAAAGCCTGCGCCCGATGTGGCACCGCGTGGTCGCGAAGCCGGGCGCGCTGGTCTCGGTCCAGTCCGAACACGACCGGCTGCAGGTGGTCCGACTTGCCGTTCGGAGCAAGGAGCCGGACTGGAATCCGCGCTGGGTGCGCTGGATGTACGCCATCCGCCAGACGCCTAAAGACTCGGGAGGCGACGCGCTCGCCGCGCAGGACATCCTGTCCCCGGACCGGACGGAGATGACGCTGCTGATGCTGCCCGGCGAGCGGCGAGAGATCAATGTCGAGTTCGACGCGGTCCTCGACGGCCAGACCTTTCCCGGCGATTACCCGTTCGACGTGGTCGCCACGGACACGGAGACGGAGGAGACACACCCCACCGCTCCGGGGCTGCTGCGCCTGCGCCACCCCGGTGCGAAGCTGTTGAATCTGCTGCCGACGATCTACCAGCAGACGCCGAACCGCATGGACCGTCACGCCCCCTTTGAGGAGAGGCCGTTCTTTGAGCGGTTCCTGCGCGGCTTCTAAGACGCGATGGAGCCGACGAACGCGCTGCTGGCGCTGATGCCGGAGTATTTCGACGCCGACGCCGCGCCGCCGGACTTTCTGCCCTGGCTCGGGACCTGGGTCTCGCTCGCCCTGGACGCGAACTGGCCTGAGCTGAAGCGCCGCCGGCTGATCAAGGAAGCGGTCGAACTCTATCGATGGCGCGGGACGCGGTGGGGATTGTCGCGCTACCTGGAGATCTACACCGACAACACGCCGGAGATCAACGACCGCCCGTTTGAGGGGATGCGCTTAGGGGCGTCGACTCTGCTGGGCCGCGACACGCTGCTCGGCGACGTGCCGCACCACACGTTCGTCATCACGATCGGGGTGGCCGATCCGAGAGCCGTCAACGAGCAGACCGTCCGTGACATCATCGAGACACAGAAGCCCGCGCACACGGCCTACGCGCTCCGCATCGTCGAGCGCGCGGACAGGACCCTGTAGACAGGCCGCCCGCCCGTTCTCACCCAGGACTGAAGTCCTGGGCTGCCGGGGAGAAGACTGCCCGAGGGTAAGGGCGTCGGATAGTCTCATCCTTGCGCCCTCACCCTCGGGCAACACGCTTTTCCCGGCCCAAGACTTCAGTCC
>CAXUCQ010000065.1:9561-10843 GCA_964249295.1 uncultured Armatimonadales bacterium
CTGGGGCATGGGCACCAGCGGCGAGCTCGGCAACGGCGCTGTGGCCTCCAGTGACGTGCCGGTCCAGGTCAGCGGCCTGACCGGCGTCACGTCGATCACGGCATCCGACGACACGGCGTATGCGCTGCGCATCGTCGGGCGCGCCGGGGACGCGCTCTAAGGCGGCGCCCCACGACCGGAGGAGTCCACCGTGCCCATCGAAGACATCATCAGCCGCCGCATCACCGGGATCGCGCCGTTCAACGAACTGCCTATCGACGCGGAGATCTGGCGTGAGGCGCACAACCACCACCACCTGCACCGCAAGCTGCACGCCATCTCGTCGCACCGCGCCGGCATCGTGACGGGTCTGGAAGTGGTCCCGTCACAGTCCAAAGCGACGACGGTGGTCGTCGCCCCCGGCGTCGCCATCGATGCGGAGGGGCGGACGATCATCGTGCCGGAGGCCGTCTCGTTCGACATCGTCGAGACGCGGCAGATCTACATCATCCTGGCGTTCCAGAACAACAAAGACCGCGGCTCCGCCGTGTCGGTCGGCGGCGGCACGGAATACTACCGCGAGGTCGAGGGGCATCTGCTGATCAACACCAAAGACCTGCCGACGACCTCCTACCTGGAACTCGCCCGCGTCTTCCGCACCGGCGCGGAGAAGCCCATCAAAGAGCCGGCGAACCCGTTCGACCCCGGCAACGACGAACTCAACCAACTCTTCCGCCCGATCTCGTTCCCGCACTGCTACGCGGATGTCGGCATCGGCGAATTGTCTTACGTCGGCAAGACGGAGCCGGCCAACTGGCGTCCGAACCGGGGCGGGCTGTACAACCTGATCCGCGGGGGTAACGGCGCGGGGTTCCACCTGACGTTCAACGGCACCCTGGTGCTGAAGGACGCGGGCAGCCCCGCCGACCCCGGCCTGCTGTATGTGTCGGGGAAGCAGGGCTTCCAGGCGCGGGCCGAGAGCGAGATGGAAGGGTTGAAGAAGTATCTCGACGGCGGCGGCCTTCTTTTCGGCGAGGCCGCCGCCGGAAACGCCGATTTCGCGCAGGGATTCCAGGAACTCGCCGCGAAACTAGGCGCTAAGCTCAAAAAGGTCGCCAAGGGCCACCCGCTGCTGACCGCACACCATGTGTTCTCCGCCCCGCCCCCCGGCGGCCAGACCAAGGGCGAGCTGCTGATCGACCCCGAGGCGGGCGTCCTGTTCAGTTCGTTCGATTATGGCGGCGCCTGGCAGGGCGACGTCGACCAGCCGGAAGCCGGTGACGCGCGGGACCGCATCCGGCAG
>CAXUCQ010000065.1:10853-11205 GCA_964249295.1 uncultured Armatimonadales bacterium
CAGGAGTTCGGCCTGAACGTCGTCGCTTACGCCGCCGCGCGGCGTCGCGTCCGACAGTTGTCCCGCTTGGGCTAGAAACAGCGTGGGCGGCCCGATGCCCGCAGCGCCGACGGTCCGAGGCCGTCTTTTTGGGAGAACGGTTTGGTAAGAGCGAAAACACGAGAAGCCGAGCGGTTGTCCTACGCGCAGAACCCGGCGGCGGGTACGATGCTGGCGGCCCCCGCCGGCGGCCAGGCCGAAGCCGAGTTCGACTTCTACAACGACAGCCCGGACGTCGCCTCCTTCTATCTTGAGGTGGAGGGCTTGGGGCCGGACTGGGTCTCGGGCGTCGGCACCCCCTATGAGATCTATG